>NZ_CATWFF010000017.1 GCF_958350005.1 uncultured Megasphaera sp.
ACTTATATCAATATAGCTATCTCGTGTCACATGAGGTTACCCGTGTAAGAAAAAAGTGCTATTATCGGTGCCATTATATCCATAAAACAATAAAGACACCATTACAGAGAGTCATAATACTCCTGTAATGGTGTCTTTTTGTATATTCTTACGTTATCTGTTTTATGGAATTTCCATGGCAGTACGAAGGCATGGCGTTACATATCGCCTATTTTCCCGATGCTCTGGGGCTGAGATTTCCCGTAACTGCCGTGATGGCCCAGTTTTTCTACGAGGATAAACAGCATGGGGATCAGGAATACCCCCAGAAGCGTAGCCATAGATGTGCCGAAAACGACAACGATTCCCATTGTTACTCTTGAGGCAGCCCCTGCCCCTGTGGCGGTGGCCAGTGGAATAGAGCCGACGACGAAAGCCAGGGATGTCATGATAATCGGGCGCAGACGGATTTTCGAAGCTTCAATGGCTGCGGAAACAGGGTCCATGCCCCGTTCGTCTACACGGACTTTGGCGTATTCGATGATCAGAATGGCGTTCTTGGCAGCCAGGCCAATAACGGCGAGAATACCGATCTGGAAGTAAATGTTGTTCTGCTGGCTCAGCAGATACGTAAACAGGGATGCGCCAAACAGACCGGTCGGCACGCTGAACAGTACGGCAAAAGGTACTTTCCAGCTTTCATACAGGGCTGCCAGTACGAGGAATACGAAGAGCAGGGCCAGGCCAAAGACGTAGATCGTCTTGTTGCCTGCTTCTACTTCTTCACGGCTCATGCCAGCCCATTCATACTGATAGCCTTCGCCGAGGGTATCGGCAGCGACTTCTTCCAGTGCTTTCAGGGTATCACCGGAGCTGTAGCCGGCAGCTGGCGAACCCATGACTTTAATAGATGGATAGTCATTAAAGCGGGTAATAATGGACGCAGAACCGACAGGACGAGGCCGGACAAAATTGGCCACCGATACGAGATCGCCTTTGGAATTGCGGACATAGAGGTTGTTGTTGTCTTCAATGGTCTGGCGGAATTCCGGCGACGCCTGCATGACAACTTTAAAGTTACGGCCGAAAATCGTAAAGTCGTTGATCTGATAGGAACCATAGAAGGACTGGAGGGTCTGATAGAGGGACCCCAGTTCTACCCCTTCTTTGGCGACTTTGTCTCGGTCAATATCCAGCTGATAGCCCGGTGTGTCATTGGAGAAGGCCGTGTAAATGGAACCTATTTCCGGACGCTTGCGGGCTTCACCGATAAATTTCTGTACCGTATCGTTCAATTCGTTTGTCGTATGACCGCCGCGGTTTTCAATCTGCATGGTAAAACCGGACGATACGCCCATGCCGTCAATTGGCGGCGGGTTGATGGCGACAATCGATGCCTGCGGAATCTGCATGCCGTGCGCCATGGTCTTGCCGACAATGGCATCGACAGACCGATCCGGCGTCGTCCGGTCTTTCCAGTCATCCATGGATACGAAGGCAACGGAGCCGTTCGGTTTCGGGCCGCCGGCGAGGATGTTAAAGCCGACAACGTTCATGGAGTTGCGGACGCCAGGCTGCGATTCCAGCCAGTTGCCCAGGTCAACGGCGATCTGTTTGGTCACGGTCTGGGACGTACCTTCCGGCAAGGTCACATTGACCATCATGAAGCCGTTGTCTTCTGAAGGAACGAAGCCTGTAGGAATGACCGTAAACAAGCCGGCAGTAATACCGGAAATGGCAACCAGGAAGGCTACGCTCCACTTGATGCGCCGGTTCAGGTAGGCCAGGCGAATGCCGTACCAGTTGACCAGACGGTCAAAGGATGCATTAAACTTCTGGAAAAATCTGGCAAGGCCTTTCGCGTTTTCTGTCGGTTTATGTACCTTCAGGATCGTTGCACACATGGCCGGTGTCAGCGTCAGAGCCACGAAGGCCGAAATAGCGACGGACACGGCAATGGTCAGGGCAAACTGGCGGTACAGGACGCCGCTCATGCCGCCCAGGAAGGCGACAGGAACGAATACAGATGCCAGTACGCAGGCAACGCCGATAACCGGGCTTTGTACGTTCTGCATGGCAATGATCGTCGCTTCCCGCGGCGGCCTGCTGTTATACTTGATTTCATATTCCACGGCTTCAATGACGACGATGGCATCGTCGACGAGCAGGCCAATGGCCAGAACCATGGCGAACAAGGTCAGCGTGTTAATCGTAAAGTCCAGTACCTGGAAGCAGGCAAAGGTTCCCAGCAGAGAAACCGGCACGGCAATGAGCGGAATCAGCGTAGACCGGCCACTCTGCAGGAACAGGAATACAATAGCCGCTACCAAGAGCAGGGCTTCAATGAAGGTAATTATAACTTCTTCAATGGATGCCGTAACGAATTTCGTGCTGTCATAAATGACGCGGTAATCCATGTCGTTCGGGAAGGACTGCTTGGCTTTTTCCAGAACGGCAATGGCACCGTTAACCGATTCCATGGCATTGGCGTCGGATGTGAGGCTGACCATAAAGCCGGCGTTTGGCTGGCCGTTAAAGTTTGCGTTGACTGAATAGTCTTTCGACCCCAGTTCTACTTTGGCTACGTCGCCGACGCGGACCATCGTGCCGTCCGCATTGGTGCGGATGACGACGTTCTTAAACTGTTCTGCTGTCTGCAGACGGCCGTCAGCGCGCAGGGTATACTGGAAGGTCTGATCGGTTGGCGTCGGCTGAGAGCCGATAGTACCGACAGCAGCCTGCGTGTTCTGGGTCTGAATGGCGGCGATAATGTCTGTCGGCGTAACCTTCAGAATGTTCATTTTCAGCGGGTCCATCCAGATACGCATGGCATAGTCGGAACCGAATTCCTGGACACTGCCGATACCGGGAACGGATTTTAATTCATCCATGAAATACTGGGTTGCATAGTTCTTCATGAACGTTTCATCATACGACCCGTTTGGCGAATACAGGGCAAAAACCATGGCCATAGAGTCTGTCGACTTCTGTACAGTAACGCCGGTCGTCGTAACTTCCTGCGGCAGCGTTGCCGTTACCTGGCTGACACGGTTCTGCGTGTTGACCATGTCCATGTCGTCGTCACTGCCCGTTTCATACTGCACGGTCAGTGAATAGGACCCGTTATCGTTACTGGAGCTTTCCATGTTGACCAGGTCATCGACGCCAATGAGCTGACGTTCAATGACGCTGGCTACGGTCGTGCCAATAACTTCGGCATTGGCGCCTGTATACGTAGCCGATACTTTTACCTGCGGCGGCGTAACTTTCGGATATTTTGCGATAGGCAGGGTTGCCATGGACAATAACCCCAAAATGGAAATAATCAGGGATATGACGACGGCAAAAATAGGCCTGTCAATAAAAAATTTTGAAATCACTGTGTCGCCCCCTATTTAGATGGACTTGCGGCGGCTGTATCGGACCCGTTTTCAATATCTGCCTTGGAAAGGAGATGCTGATCCAGGGTTGCGCCTTTCGCTTTCTGATAGCCGTCGACGATAATTGTGTCGCCGTCGTTTAAGCCTTCATTAATAATCCAGAATTTGCCGACTTTCTGTCCCGGCTTGACTTCCTTCATTTCCGCTTCCCCTTTATCGTTAATAATGGAGATGAAGTATTTGCCCAGTGTCTGCTGTACAGCCCGCTGCGGTACGAGGAGCGCTTTCTGCTGTACCTGCGTATCGGAAATAACCGTGCCATACAGTCCCGGAATCAGGAGATTATCCGGATTGTCAAAGACGGCTTTGACGACGATGGAGCCGGAATTGCCGTCCATGCCGTGGTTGACCTGGGTAACATGACCTTCATAGGCATACATGGTGCCGTCACTCAGGCGGAGCTGCAGGTGATCGCCCCAGCTGCCGGGAGCATCGGGAGTCTTTTTCGTCATCTGCAGGTATTCTGCTTCACTGACGGAAAATTCCACGAATACAGGATTGGTCGAAGAAATCGTAACCAGTGCCGTCGATCCGGCTGTGGCATACGTACCAATAGGCACGTCATCGACATTCAGCTTGCCGCTGAACGGAGCGTATACGATCGTATCGTCTACATTATCCTGTGCAGCCTGTACCTGAGCCGCATTGGCTTCGACCACAGCCTGCTGCTGCTGCGTAGCCGCTTCCTGGTCCGTTACGGTCTGGACGGAAATGGCATCCTGCGAGGCCAGTGTCTGGTAACGGCGGAGATTCAGCTGCTGATTAGCCAGATTGGCTGCTGCCTGGGCCTGATTGGCCTGGGCTGCCTGCAGAGCTGCATCGTATTCGCGGCTGTCCAGACGGAACAGCGGCTGACCGGCAACGACATCCTGGCCGCCCTGTACGTATTTTTCCACGACGCGGCCGGAAATCTTCGGCCGGACCGGCACCTTGTCCGTAGCTGCAACGGAGCCGCTGTACTCGGCACGAACCGGCGTATCTTCTGCCGTTACTTTATAGGTATTAACGGCAACAGCGCCTTTCTGGGCGCCTTTCTGCGCGCCGCACCCGGCCAGCAAGGCGGCGACGGTCAGTACGGCAACGCCCATGGTAAACAACTTATTCTTTGGTATCATTCGTAGATTGCCCCCTGTCTTTTTTGATTCCATATAAAATTACGCGGATACACTTTTCCATATATTCGGAAAAGGAGTAATCACGTTCCACGTCATCAAAATATTCTACAATATCATCGGCTGCACTGCGCAGCATATGGAGGATTAAAAACTTGTCAAATGGCTTGAAATCCTCTTCTTCCATGGCCGTATCCAGCAGCTGCGACAACAGGGAAAAATCCTTGTCATGCAGCTCTTCCAGTTTCTGGCACAGGCCGGGAACTTTATGAAATACTTCGTTGACTTTGCGGACAGACAATACCGTAATATTCCGGGTCCGCACCCGGCCAAAGCGGATAATTTTTTCTTCCGTCGTCAGAGTGGGATCGGCAATCAGCTGCTGATGCTGCTGGTATACGTCATCCATCAGTGAACGCAGCGTTTCTTCTATAATTTCCTGTTTCGAAGAAAAATGCTCGTACAGCGTGCGCTTGCTGATTCGAAGATTTTTCGCCAGATCATCCATATGAAATTCGGTACCATGATCGTTGATCTGCTGCATCGCTTCGCCAATAATCTGCTCGCGAATGGTATCTGCCATCTAAACACATCCCGTCCTGGAAAGATATGGAGTATACTAAAAACTAGAAGTGAAAACTCAGTACCAATTTATAGTTTAATATACCCTATTCCATAAGTCAATACATCTTATCTTGATTCCTGCGGAAAGGAAACTTCTTTTACGATTTTTCCATACTGCACAAAATCGGCTGCTTCCAGCAGATACAGGCCGTCAAACAGGCGGGCATGAAACGTACCGGGGCCGACAGGGCCTTCCTGGTCCACAGCCATTTCCCCGCTCAGCCCCATGGCCGTAACGCCGGCTGCAGCAGCCGTAACGGCGTCAGCAGCGGTGCAAAAAGCGGCAATAAGGGACGTCGTCATGCAGCCCGTACCGGTAACGCGGGCCAGCAGAGGCGTACCGTTTTCCAGCAGAATAACCTGCTGGCCGTCAGATACGGCATCGATCGGTCCTGTAACGGCAACGACGGTCTGCAGCTTCCGTGCCATGCGGCAGACCTCTTCCGCACTGACAGGCCTGGAATCGTCACTGTCTACGCCCAGATGTTCCCCCTTCGTTCCGGCAGTCAGGCAGGCCAGTTCACTGCGGTTGCCGCGAATAACCGTAATGGGAAGGGCCTGCAGCAGGCGCAGGGCTGCCTGTGTCCGGAAGGTCGTGCCGCCGGCGCCGACGGGATCAAGAACGATGGGAATGCCTTTGCGGGCTGCTGCCTTTCCGGCTTTCACCATGGAATCGACAGTCCAGTGCTGCAGCGTCCCCAGATTCAGTACCAGCGCCTGGGCCGCGGCAGCCATTTCCTCTACTTCTTCTTCCGCCCAGGTCATGACCGGCGATGCACCGATAGCCAGGGTCGCATTGGCACAGTCATTCATGGTGACGACGTTGGTCACATGGTGAATGAGAGGGCGCTGTGCCCGCAACGCTTTCAGAGCCGCGCCGGCAGATACAAACAGTGTATTCATGGTGTCATTCCCCCTTACACCCGTATTTTCATAATCACTTTGCGAAGAGGCCGCCGTTTCCCTTCGGGATCACAGAGGCAGCGATGGCCGTCAGCAGGCGTAAAGACAGCAAAGGTTCCGGGATTCATGTGAATCTGCGTGTCTTTGTCTGTTGGCGGATTGTAAAACCAGGCATCTGACGCAGACCGGTCTTCCACGACTTCGCCGGCATCGCACAGAGGCTGATAGCCGATCCATTCCTGTCCGTCTATAACCAGCTGAATATCGATATACTGGCGATGGGCTTCCATCGTGCGTTCTGCTGCCGGTGCCGTTACGGTTTCATCGACGTTCATATAATTGCCGTCTCCCAGGTCATGTCGGCCCGGTTTCAGTGCAGCCCTATCCAGTTCAGCCAGTTTCTGAATCCACGGGGCCAGACTGGCCGGTAGATGAGGCAGCTCTGCCTTCCATTGTCTGATATTGCCAACGTACATGGTTATTCCTCCTCTTGCTTCCGTTTTTCCACGTTCTTTTCAAACAGAGCATCAGCAAACTGCGCCGCATCAAAGGGGCGCAGATCGTCAATGCCTTCGCCGACGCCGACCCAGCGGACGGGCACGCCCAGTTCCCGTTTGATGGAAAGGATAATGCCGCCTTTGGCCGTACCGTCGAGTTTGGTAAGGACGACGCCTGTAAGGGGTACGACCTGACCGAATAATTTGGCCTGGCTTACGGCATTTTGTCCCGTTGTCGCATCGAGGACGAGGAGCGTTTCCTGCGGAGCCCCTTCAATATTCCGTCCGGCTACGCGGGCCATCTTGCGCAGTTCTTCCATGAGATTGGATTTCGTATGGAGCCGGCCTGCCGTATCGACGAGGAGGACGTCCATGCCCCGGGCCTTGGCCGACGCCGTGGCATCGAATACGACGGCGGCGGCATCGGCACCTTCCTGATGCTTGATAATGGGAACATCGTTGCGCTGCGCCCAGATGGTCAGCTGTTCCGATGCGGCGGCCCGGAAGGTATCGCCGGCAGCCAGCATAACCGATTTTCCCTGCTTCCGGTAGTAGTTGGCCAGTTTGCCAATAGTCGTCGTCTTGCCGACGCCATTGACGCCGACAATGAAGATGACTTCCGTCTGGCCGCTCCAGTCCCGCTGCGGTTCATCATTTTCTTCCAGCAGTTCGACAATGCATTTTTCCAGGTACGGGACCACATCTTTCCCTTCCTTGATTTCTTTGGCGTTGACGCCTTCCCGGATCTTGTCCAGCAAATAGTCCGTCGTTTCCATGCCAATATCGCTGGTCAGCATAACCGCTTCCAGATCGTCGTACATATCGTCGTCGATTTTTGCATATCCCAGCAGGACCGTTTTTACATCATTAATAAAGGACTCTTTGGTCTTCGTAAGACCTTTCATCAGTTTTGAAAAAAATCCCATGCTTATCTTCCTTTCTCCAGTACTTCATCTACTTTTACCGTCAGCAGGCGGGATACGCCCCGCTCTTCCATGGTCACGCCCTGCAGGGTATTGGCCGCTTCCATGGTCTTGCGGCGGTGTGTAATGACAATAAACTGCGTATGGCCGCTGTAGTTTTTCAGATACCGGGCCATCCGTTCCACGTTGGCTTCATCCAGGGCCGCATCGACTTCATCGACCAGGCAGAACGGCGCCGGGTGATAGGCCAGAAACGCCAGCAGCAGGGCAATGACCGTCAGGGCCCGTTCCCCGCCGGACAGGAGCGACAGAGTCTGAGGCTTTTTGCCTGGCGGCTCAATGCGGATTTCCACGCCTGAGGCCAGGATGTGTTCCCTGTCGGTCAGAAACACCCTGGCACCGCCGCCGCCGAAGAGACGGCTGAAAATCTGCTGAAAATGACCGTTAATCTCCTGAAAGGCCGAACGGAACTGACTGGCCATGGCTTCATCCAGCTCAGCGACGACGGCTTCCAGCTTCGTCCGCGATTCCAGCAGATCCTGACACTGAGTATGATAAAATTCCTGCTGCTGCTGTGCAGCCCGGTATTCTTCGTCTGCATTGGGATTGATCTGTCCCAGTCCGGCAATACGGCGCTTCAGCTCGCCTACCCGTTCATGCAGCTCTTTCAGAGAGCCGTCGCAGCGGCGTTCCATCGCTTCCTGCCGCGTCAGGCCCTGCTGAGCCAGGAGCTCTTCGCCGCGCCGGACGTCACTGGCATACTTTTCCTGCTGGACCTGCGCCGCCGCCGTTTTCTGACTCCACATAGCCTCGGTCTGACGGGCTTCCTGCAGCGCTGCATCGAGTTCTTTATTTTTCCGGAAACTCTGATCCCGGGTCTGGTAAAACCGTTCTTTTTCGTCGTCTTTCTGGCAAACTTCTTTTTCTTTTTCCGCAATGGACCGGACCAGCTCGGCCAGAAGCGTTTCCGTTTCTTCCTGCTGGCGCTGCAGGGCTTCCCGGCGCTGTTCATACCGCTCCTGATCGGCTTCTTGCTGTTTCTGATCGGTCTGATTCTGCGCCGACTGTTCCCGCAGATGGTGCATCTGTTCCGTCAGGGTCGCTGCGGCAATCTGCTGTTCCGTCAGGGCCTGGCGGCACCGCTCCGCTTCTGCCGAGGCTTTGCGGAGACTGGCTTCCCGCTCTTCCGTCTGATCGGACGCGTGAGCTGCCAGTTCCTGTTCTTTCTGTTCTGCCTCTACAATATCAGCCTGAATGCGGGCCCGCAGTTCCTGATGGGTTTCCGCTTCGGCGTCCAGCTTATGCAGCGCGTCCGCTGTATGGGCTTCTTCCCGGACCGCTTCATCGCGCTGCCACTGCGTCTTCTGCAGCGTCAGCGCATGGGCCTGCCAGGCCTTCTGCTGGGCCGCTGCCGCAGCCTGCAGGCGCTGTACATCCTGCTGCAGACTCTTCCGTGACGCTTCGGCGTACTGCAGTGCGTCCTGCGCCTGGGCAGCCTGTTCTTTCAATTCATCCAGCAGGGCCCGGCGGCTGATAAAGGACGCTTCCTTCCCTTTGGCACTGCCGCCGGTCAGGGAGCCGCCGGCGTTGAACTGCGTCCCGTCGAGGCAGACAATGCGCAGACGGTATCCGTATTTGCGGGCAGTCGCCGATCCCGATTCCATGGAATCGGCAATGAGGGTCTTCCCCAGAAGGAAGGAAAACACGGCATCATAGGCCGCATCATAGGTAATCAGGTCATTGGCAAAGCCGAGAATGCCCGGCTCCTGAACGGCCCGTTCTTCTTCACCGGTCCGGCTGCGCCGCCGGATCGTCTGCAGCGGCAGAAAGGTCGTCCTGCCGGCCCGGCGGGACTGCAGATATGTAATGGCCTTCCTGGCCGTTTCTTCGCGGCCTGTAACGACATAGCGGGCCGCTGCGCCCAGAGCCGTATCCAAAGCCGTTGCATACGTACTGGGCAGGTGAAAGAGCTCGCCGACGACACCGTGTACATCAGCACGCCACGGCGCCGCTGCTGCCAGAATCGTCTTGACCGGCCGGCCCAGGCCTTCCTGCTCCATACTGGTCAGGACCCGTATGCGCTGGTCCAGAGAATCGGCAGTACTGCGCAGCTGACGCCAGGCCGCTTCGGCCTGAGCCAGCTGCTGTTCACAGCGCTGCCGCTCCTGGGCACACGTATGGGCGGCCTGCTTCATCCGGGCTTCTTCGTCCTGCAGGTTTTGCAGGCGCGATTCCGCCTCGTTTCGCCGGGCCAAGGCCTCTTCATGACGGCGGCGCTGTTCTTCTGTCTGAGCCTGTATATCCCTGCCGCGGCTGCTGTTGTCCTGGAGACGCCGCCGCAGTTCGACAATATCGCGGCGAACAGAAAAGAGCTGTTGCTGCTGCTGAGCGTCGGCTGCTGCCGCTTCATCCCGCAGGCGCTGCGCTTCCTGAGCCGCCGTTTCGGCCGCCCTGTACAGCGATTTCGTCAAGGCCAGCCCTTTTTCGGCAGCTGCCAGTTCCGTTTCTTTCGCAGCCTCCTGCGCAGCCAGGCGCTGTGCTTCGTCTTTTACGGCCTGTTTCTTTCGGGTCAGCAGGGCTTCTTCCTCCTGCAGATCCCGGCGCCGTTCTGCCAGAACTTCCAGGCGCTGCCGACAGGCTTCACGGCGGCTGTTCAGCCCGTCCAGTTCATGATGGGCCGCTGCGGATGTCTCATCGAGACGGCGCAACTGTTCTCCTTCCTGCTCCATGCTCTGCAGAAGAAGACGGCGCTGCTTTTCCAGGGCAGCCAGCTTCTGTTCGGCCTGCTTCTGCTCAGCTGCTGCCGTAAGGCCTGTATTCTCCGCTTTTGCCAGAAGGCGTTCGCTGTTTCGCAGTTCCTGCAGCGCAAGAGTGCCTTCATAGGAAATACGCTCTCCGTCGAGACGGCGAAAGTCATCGAGCTTCCGGGCCTGTTCCGCCATGGGCTCCATGCGCTCGTCGAGCATGCTGATCATATCCCGGATGCGTTCGACATTGCGCTCCGTTTCGGCGATTTTCCGCAGCCCTTCCTGCTTGCGCCCTTTATAGCGGCTAATGCCGGCTACTTCTTCAAAAATAATGCGCCGTTCTTCAGGCCGGCTGTTTAAAATACGGTCGACGCGGTTCTGCCCGATAACAGCCATGGAATCCTGGCCAATGCCCGTATCGGCAAAAAGCTGATGAATATCTTTCAGCCGGCATGGCCGTTTATTAATATAAAATTCACTTTCACCGGACCGGAACAGGCGGCGCGTTACGACGACTTCGGAAAACTCGATATCCAGGGCGTGATCCCGATTGTCAAAGTACAGCGACACTTCTGCCGCGCCCTGGGGACGGCGCGAAGCCGTGCCGGCAAAGATAATGTCTTCTGCCTTCTGTCCCCGCAGCTGGCGCACATTCTGTTCCCCCATGACCCAGCGGACAGCATCGGAAATATTGCTCTTGCCGCTGCCATTGGGGCCTACAATGGCCGTAATCCCCGTATCAAAGGCAATGGTTGTCTTATCTGCAAACGATTTAAATCCCTGCAGCTCGATTTTCAGTAACTGCACTGCGTTGTTCCTCTTTTCATTCTTACAGTAACACTACAATATGATAGTATATGACAGGTATGATGACAGCCGGCAAATAATCGGCTACTTTCAGCTTCGTAAGGCCCAGCATGTTCAGGGCAATAGCCAGAATCATGACATTGCCCACAGCACCGAGCTCGCGCACGACGTCAGGCGTCATGAGCGGCGCAATGAGCGAAGCCAGCAGATACATGGCCGCTTCATAAAGGACCACTGCCAGTCCTACGGGCACGGCACCGGCTCCGTAAATAGCGCCGAAGATGAAGGCTGACACGCCGTCGACAGTCGATTTCAGGTACAGCAGGGTGCTGTCACCGAGGAGCGCTGCCTGAAGGGGGCCCAGAATCGCCATGGCACCGACGATCTGCATGATGGAAAGGGATACAAAGGCTTCGGCAAACTGCGAGCCCCCATCGGCCCGCAGCCGCTGCTGCAGCCATACGCCGGCAGCCTGCAGGCGGTCTTCAATGCGAAGAGCCGTGCCGGTTCCTGCACCGACAGCACCGGATACGAGCAGGAGCAAAGGGTTTTCCGTCTGAATGGCTCCCTGTATGGCAACGACAAGCAGCCCCAGTCCCATGACGGCATACAGGGCCTGCGAAAGATGCTGGGGAATTCCCTTCTTCAGCAGAATGCCCAGAAGGGCACCGCCGGACGTAGCCAGCCCATTAATAAGAACAGCAAACAAAATGAGTCCTCCTTTATGCGATAGTTCCCCTCATTCTGCCTATTTCCCCCGCAGCAGATATGCTTATTTATTATATCAAATTCCACTGCCTTCGTGTAGTAAAAATATACACAGTCTCATTTACAGAGATTTTACGGCATTCGTCTGTAAAATCTCTGTACCTACTTGACGAGACATCGTTTTTTAGCTATATTAGAATTTAGGTGAAAAATTGCGCCTGTAACGGCAGAAAGGGAGGGAACAGAGGAACACTATGCTTCAGGTTTACAAACACAGCAACGGGCACCTGGAAGATAATATCTCCCTGGCATCTGCCGAAAAAGGCTCCTGGATCAACGTCGTCAATCCTGATTCCGAAGATCTGCAGCTTGTATCCATGGTGACGGAAATTCCGACAGACGTCCTGAAGACGGCACTGGATACGGAAGAACGTTCGCACGTGGAATTAGAAGACAACTACATCTTCGTCGTCATCAACATTCCCATCATTCTGGAAACGGACAGTTATGACACATTGCCTCTTGGCATTTTCATTACGCCGGACTTCATCATTACCCTCTGCATTCAGGATACGGAAGTTATGCGCGCCTTTACGCGAAACAAGTATCCCCTGTTCTATACGTTTAAGAAGACCCGCTTTCTGTTTCAGATCCTCTACCGTTCGGCTACGCTGTTCCTGCGGTACCTGATGCAGATCAACCGCCGGACCGATGATATCGAAGATATTCTGCGCCATTCCATGCGGAACAAGGAATTCTTCATGCTCCTGGAACTGCAGAAATCACTGACCTATTTCACGTCTGCCCTGCGAAGCAACGGCATCGTGATGGAACGGCTCATGCGGCTGCGCCGCAATACGTCGCTCCACTATCTGCTCAAGATGTACGAAGAAGACGAAGACCTGCTGGAAGACGTCATTATCGAAAACAAACAGGCTATTGAAATGGTTGAAATGTATTCCAATATTCTCATGAGCATGTCCGATACGTTTGCATCCATTATTTCCAATAACCTGAACCTGGTCATGAAATTTTTGGCTTCCATTACGATTATTCTGGCCGTACCGACCATTATCTTCAGTTTATGGGGCATGAACGTGCCCGTGCCGTTCCAGGAAAATGACATGGGTTTTCTCTACGTCATTGCCATTTCTTCAGTCTGCGCCATCAGCGCCATTATTATGCTCTGGAAAAAAGATCTGTTTTGAACGGATCTGCATAGGAGATATAGAAAGAGGAGCGCTCTGTCACTTTCAGACAGAGCGCTCCTTGTGTATTATGTGTCCTGCCGGCCTTTCCAGCTCTTAATGGGCTCAAAGCTGCGGCGGTGAATGGGACAGGGTCCATAGGCATGAATAGCGTCTATATGGCGCTGTGTCAGATAGCCTTTATGCACGGCAAATCCATACTGCGGATACAGGGCATCATACTTCATCATGAGCCGGTCCCGCGTGACTTTGGCAATAATGGACGCTGCCGCAATGGATGCGCTGACGCTGTCGCCGTGGACGATGGACTCATGAGGCACAGTCAGGTCATGGAGCGGCATGGCATCGACGAGAACCGCTTCAGCCGGAACGGAAAGACCCTGGACGGCTTCGTACATGCCCTTCATGGTTGCGTGATAAATATCCAGCTCGTCAATGTCCTGCTCCGATTTGGCAATACAGGACACGGCGACCGCTTCGGCCATAATGCGGTCATACAGGGCCTCCCGCCGGGCTGGCGGCACTTTCTTACTGTCGTTCAGGCCGGCACATTCCCAGTACGGCGGCAAGATGACGGCAGCTATCATGACCGGCCCGGCAACCGGTCCCCGGCCGGCTTCATCTACGCCGGCAACGTGATACATTTCTTCGTTGTAATACGCCGTTTCCCGGGCATACATGTGCAGGACCCGTTCCCGTTCCTGTTCTTCCCGCAGTTTCCGCTTCAAAAAGGTATCGGCCAGTTTGCGGACAGAAGCCCGCCTGTCGTCCTGCATGGCCCGAAGCAGGCCGGCTGTATTCTCTGTCTCCTGCTGCAGCAGGTCCTTTATGGCTGCCACAGTCATGGTACGGACATCGATCATTGTGAATCCCGTCCTTTATCTGCAAACTCCCCTACCCGATCGAGGGAAATAGGGCCAATTTTCCCGTCGCGGTATTCTTTCAGAATCAGTTTGTATGTCTTTTCCAGATCGACAGCACCGCCGGAAACGATGCAGCCCCGTTTGCGGCCAATAGCTTCGATCGTTTCCATCGGGTCTGCTGCCAGCGCATCCAGTTTGAACCGGGCCGTAAGCAGCTGAGGATACCACTGGCTCAGTTCGGCAACGAGCTGCGTAAGAACTGTTTCCATATCAAAGGCAGCATCCGAAATGGCGCCTGTTGCAGCCAGGCGATAGGCACTGACCTGATTTTCCAGCTTGGGCCACAATACGCCCGGCGTGTCCAGCAAATCGAGCTGATCGCCAATGTGAACCCACTGTTTCCCCTTCGTTTCGCCGGGCTTGTCAGCCGTCTTGGCTGCACTGCGGCGGGCCAGCTTGTTAATGAGCGTCGACTTGCCTACATTGGGAATGCCCAGAATCATGGTGCGGACGCTGCGGTTTTTCAGGCCCCGTGCCCGCCAGCGGGCCAGTTTGGGCTCAGCCAGAGTGCGCACCAGTTTTACCAGCTGCTGCACGCCCTTTCCATCGCGGCTGTTCAGCAGCATGACCCGCCGTCCCTGCGATACATAATAGGCCTTCCATTCTTTCAGCACTGCCGGATCGGCCAGATCGGCTTTATTGAGTACCACCACAGAAGGCTTCTGGCCAATAAACTGCGCAATCATGGGATTCGTACTGCTCAGGGGGATGCGGGCATCGACCAGTTCGATGACCACGTCTATTACTTTCAAGTTGGCCTCAATGAGCCGCTTGGCTTTGGCCATATGGCCGGGATACCAGTTAATGAGCATAGCAAACAGTTCCTCTCTTCGTATACATAGTTTCGTATTTATTGTAGAGGATTCCTGAAAGGCCGTCAAATATTTCCTGCCTCTGACAGTACAAAAAAGACGTCACCTGTGAGATGACGTCTTTTTGTATATGTAAGCTGCCGTATGCGTCCATGTCTGTGCATGGCGCTGTATCGTATGGAATTAGCCCTGACGGGTAGCTGTCAGTTCCTGAATATGGGCAATGACTTCGTCGATCGGTTTGGCACCTAAATCGCCTTTCGTCCGGTCCCGGAGAGCCAGCGTGCCGTTTTCCATTTCCTTGTCGCCAATAACGGCCATGTACGGTACTTTTTCCATCTGCGCCTTGCGAATCTTGTAGCCAATCTTTTCGCTGCTTTCGTCTACTTCTACGCGGATGCCCAGTTTTTTGAACTTCTTGCGCAGTTCTTTGGCATATTCCAGGTGTTTGTCCGAAATGGGCAGGAACTTGATCTGAACCGGAGCCAGCCATACGGGGAAAGCGCCGGCATAGTTTTCCGTAATAATGCCGAGGAACCGTTCAATACTGCCGAAGCAGGCGCGGTGAACCATGACGGGACGATGTTTCTGGCCATCTTCGCCGATATAGGTCATGTCAAACCGTTCAGGCATAAGCATATCCAGCTGAATCGTACCGCACTGCCAGGTCCGGCCAATGGAGTCTTTCAGGTGGAAGTCCAGTTTCGGGCCGTAGAATGCGCCGTCCCCTTCGTTGATAACGTAAGGAATATGCCGTTCTTCAATGACATCATGGAGTGTCTTCGTTGCCAGTTCCCAGATTTCATCAGAACCCATGGAATCTTTCGGCCGCGTCGACAGTTCAACATGGTATTCCAGGCCAAACTGACGATAGGCCTTATCAAACAGGTCCATAACGCCGGCAATTTCTTCTTTCATCTGACTGGGCAGCATGAAGATGTGGGCATCATCCTGAGTGAAGCAGCGGACGCGGAACAGGCCATGCAGGGCGCCGTGCAGTTCATGACGGTGAACGATACCCAGTTCAGCCATGCGCATGGGGAAATCACGATAGCTGTGAACGTTGCTCTTGTACACCAGAATACCGCCGGGGCAGTTCATCGGCTTAATGGCATACGGCTGATCATCAATAGTCGTGAAATACATGTTGTCCCGGTAATGATCCCAGTGACCGGACTGTTCCCACAGATGACGGTTCAGAATGAGCGGCGTCATGATTTCATCGTATTCTGCATCATCGTGCAGTTCGTGCCAGAATTTGAGCAGGTTGTTGCGGAGAATCATTCCCTTTGGATGGAAGAACGGGAAGCCCGGGCCTTCTTCATGGAAGCTGAACAGATCGAGCTGTTTGCCCAGTTTGCGGTGATCCCGCTTTTCTGCTTCTGCTACCATAGCCAGGTAGGCGTCGAGGTCGGATTTCTTTTCAAAAGCCGTGCCGTAAATACGCTGGAGCATCTTGTTCTTTTCATCGCCCCGCCAGTATGCGCCGGCTACGGTCTGCAGCTTAAAGGCCTTGACCTGACCGGTTGTTTCACAGTGCGGTCCGGCACAGAGATCGACGAAATCGCCCTGGCGATAGAGGGAAATTTCTTCTCCTTCCGGCAATTCTTCGATTAATTCTACTTTATAATCCTGACCGGCTTTTTTGAATAAATCCAATGCAGCCGCACGGGATACGACTTCTTTCGTAATAGGAAGATTTTCTTTTACGATTTTGGCCATTTCTGCTTCAATAGCAGCAAAATCATCCTGTGTAAAGCGATGTTCCGTATCCAGGTCATAGTAGAAGCCATTTTCAATGGACGGGCCAATGGCAAATTTTACGTCCTTATATAAATGCTGAATAGCCTGGGCCATGATGTGCGATGCCGTATGACGGAGTGTGTCCTTCCCTTCCTGAGCATCAAAAGTCAGGAATTCCACAGTCGAACCATCGACGATGGGTTCGCGCAGATCCGTAACTTCACCGTTTACTTTCGCAACCAATACTTTTTTAGCCAGGCTGTTGCTCAGCTGTTTGACAGCGTCATACAAAGAAATGCCGTCGGCAAATTCTTTTTTCGTGCCGTCTTTCAAAATTAATTGAGCCATTTCAAAACTCCTCCTTAATAAAAAAACTCCCGTCCTCAAGGGACGAGAGTCTGCTCACGTGGTTCCACCCTAGTTCGCCGGCACAGCCGACGTACTCGAACGCGATAACGGGGCGACCGGGCTGCTGTACTTCAGATTCCAGCAGTCAGCTCCAAGGGGGTAATGTACCGCTCTTTAAAGGTATTTTCACCATTATACCTCTCTCTGCATAAAGGGTACGGAACATCATGTCCTTCTCAACACTTACTACATATCTCGGTGTATGCGTAAATTATACGACGGACCTGGAACCTTGTCAAGGACAAAAAAAGGACTGTCCGAAGACAGTCCCTTTCGTTCTGCTATATACCAGCTCTATTAAGCGTGTTTTGCTTTTTTAATAGCTTCTGTCAGTTTCGGCAGGACATCGAATACATCACCAACGATACCATAATCGCAGATCTTGAAGATAGGAGCATCTTCATCTTTGTTGATAGCGATGATGCAGTCAGAGCCGCTCATGCCGGCAGTATGCTGAATAGCACCGGAAATTGCGCAGGCAACATACAGTTTCGGGCCAACGGTTTTACCAGTCTGGCCTACCTGATGGAGAGCGTCAATCCAGCCAGCATCAACAGCTGCACGGGATGCGCCAACAGCGCCGCCAAGTACGTCTGCCAATTCTTTCAGGATGCCCGTTTTGAACGGTTCGTCACCGCCCATGCCACGGCCGCCGGCAACGATAACGTCAGCTTCTTCGAGCTTAACGCCGCCGCCGCCCAATTTGATGAGTTCAACGAACTTCGTGAGGAAGTCAGCGTCGGACAGGTTAGCTGTCTTTTCGATAACTTCACCCTTAGCGTTGGGATCAGCTTCCGGTTTCTTGAATACGTTCGGACGAACAGTACCCATCTGCGGACGGTTGTCCGGGCAGATGATTTCAGCCATGATGTTGCCGCCCAGAGCCGGACGAGTCCATACGATGGTCTTGTTGTCGTCGTCAACGGAAAGTCCCGTGCAGTCAGCAGTCAGGCCTGTTTTCAGCGTATTGGCAATACGCGGAGCGAGGTCACGGCCGATGTTCGTAGCGCCAATGAGGAATACGTTCGGTTTTTCTTCGTTGTAGAAGTCGCAAAGTACTTTTGCATATGCCGTCGTGTTGTAGTTTTCCAGTTTTGCGTCGTCATATACATATACTTTATGTGCACCGTGAGCAATCAGTTCCTGAGCCAACGGTTTTACATCTTTACCAATCAGGACAGCGCCGACTTCGTCGCCGATTGTATCAGCCAACTGGCGAGCCTGACCTAACAGTTCGAAAGATACGTTACGTAATTTGCCTTCAAATTGTTCGGCAATTACATAAATGCCCTTATTTTCTTCAAAAGCCATTTTCACTGTTCCTCCTTAAATTAAACGATTTTTGCTGCAGTTAATTTTTCAACTAACTGATCGACAATTTCCTGAGAGTTGTCGTCTTCAACTTTGAGGACAAGACCCTGTGTTCTCTGAGGCGGCGTGAAAATTTTACGAACTTTTGTCGGAGAACCGCTAAGGCCGATCTGTGCGTCGTCAGCACCGATAGCAGCAGCATCCAAGGTCGGGATTTCACGGCGTTTTGCCTTCATCGTACCACGAATGGTCGGGAACCGCGGTTCGTTTAATTCTTTAACAGCTGTAACCAGAACAGGGAACTGAGCTTCTGTAATGATGTAGCCTTCTTCGTTCTGCTGTTTTACCGTTACGGTCGTGCCGTCAACTTTGAGTTCAGCAGCGTAGGTAATCTGAGGAATGCCGAGTTCGCAGGCGATCTGCGGGCCAACCTGAGCCGTATCACCATCAATAGCCTGTTTGCCGCAGAGGATCAGATCGAACTGTGCAATGCCTTTGTCAGCAGCGATTTTTTTGATAGCCTGAGCCAGTGCATAGCCTGTAGCCAGCGTATCGGAACCGCCGAGTTTGCGGTCAGATACGAGGTACGCATCGTCAGCACCCATAGCCAGACCTTCGCGAAGAACGTCTTTTGCCTGGTCCGGACCCATAGCAACCAGAGTTACTTTTACTTCTTTGTCAGCATCTTTCAGCTGCAGAGCAGCTTCCAGTGCGTTCTGGTCGAAGGGGTTGAAAATGTTAGGAACACCAGCACGAATGACGGTATGTTTTACCGGGTCAATCTTAACTTCTGCTGTGTCCGGAACTTGTTTGACACACACCAATATTTCCATTTACGTTTGCCTCCTAAAAAATACTTTTTTTATTCAACAGGCTTGGTCCAAATGGGCCAAGCCTGTATCATAAACCTAAATTACTTACCGCAACAGAGCGCCGCCGGTAACCATGAGCTGAACTTCGTTGGTACCTTCGTAAATCTGAGTAATCTTAGCGTCGCGCATGTGGCGGGCAACAGGATATTCTTCGCTGTAGCCATAGCCGCCGAAGATCTGAACAGCTTCTGTCGATACTTCCATAGCAACATCAGATGCAACGCGTTTTGCAACAGCTGCGTCTACAGTGAAAGGCTGGCCTTCCTGTTTCTTGAAGGCAGCTTTGTATACGAGGTTACGAGCTGCTTCAATCTTCATGTACATATCAGCAAGTTTGAACGATACGCTCTGGAATTTGCAGAGAGGACGGCCAAACTGTTCACGCTGTTTGGAATATGCAACAGCGTCAGCCAGAGCAGCTTCTGCAATGCCCAGGGCCTGAGCAGCAACGCCGATACGGCCGCCGTCCAGTGTCATCATGGCAACCTTGAAGCCTTTGCCTTCCTGACCGAGGAGGTTTTCCTTAGGAACTTTCAGGTTCTGGAATACCAGTTCCATCGTCTGCGACGTATGGATGCCCAGCTTATCTTCTTTCTTGCCGAAGGTGAAGCCTTCCATGCCTTTTTCAATGATGAAGGCGCTGATGCCTTTTGTACCCTGGCTCTTGTCCGTCATGGCGAAGATGATGTAAATGTCAGCTTCACCGGCATTCGTAATGAATACTTTGGAGCCGTTGACGATGTAGTCACCGTTTTCATCTTTCGTAGCGATGGTCTGCTGGCCGGAAGCATCGGTGCCGGCATTCGGTTCAGTTAAGCCGAATGCGCCGAGTTTCGTGCCTTCAACCAACGGAGTCAGGTATTTTTCTTTCTGTTCTTCCGTGCCAAACTGCCAGATCGGGTTAGCGCAGAGGGAAACAGATGCGGACAGGGTAATGGACATGCCAGCGTCATATTTGGCCAATTCTTCAACTGCGAGGATGTAGCTCAGTACGTCGCCGCCATCATCGCCGGCACCGCCGTATTTTTCTTCAAAATATGCGCCTGCCAGACCGAGGCTCAGCATTTCATCGACCAGAGCACGGTCGAATACGCCCTGATGATCACGTTCGGTAATCGTAGGAGCCAGTTTCTTTTCGCCAAAATCCTTAGCCAATTTCAAGAAATCCTGTTGTACTTCTGTCAAGTTAAAATTCATGATACGTCCACTCTCCTTAAATGTAGTATTGCTTTTTTGTGATACTTGCCGTGCAGTCACACTGCGCGGGGTTTCATAACCCTTTACGTGCTTACAAGTGCATTGTACAACTTTTCACATGGTAAATCAATAGCAAAACTACGAGAACGGGCAATCTTATTATTCAATTTTATCATCTTTGATTTTGAATAAGACTTTTT
>NZ_CATWFF010000018.1 GCF_958350005.1 uncultured Megasphaera sp.
GGCTCGCTATTCATGATACAACCATCCACGTCGAAACCTTTACATCCCCATGGATTTTATATAGTATAGCATACTCTTGTGCACCTGACAATATCAAATTATTCCTGACTATTACCGTTTTGTTACGAAGAACTGACGATTTTTATACATCATGTTCATATAATATATAGAGAAACAGTGAAACAGATGAAGCTATCTTATTGGGACAAAAAATGACCATACCATTGCAAAAATGTACCCAATATGGCATACTAAGGGTGTAAGAGACAGAAATAACCATATCGTTTCATCGTAACGAATATTTTTTATACGTACAAAGGAGTGCATCGACATGATTAAAGTAGGGATTAACGGTTTTGGCCGTATTGGACGTTTCGTTTTTCGTGCTGCCCAGACTCGTGATGACATTGAAATCGTAGGTATTAATGACTTATGCCCTGTAGATTATATGGCATATATGCTTAAATACGATACGATGCATGGCCGGTTTGACGGGACTGTAGAAGCAGATGTTGAAAACAGCCGCCTTATTGTCAATGGCAAGGCTATTCGCGTTACGGCAGAAAAAGATCCGGCAGCGCTGAAGTGGGATGAAGTGGGCGCTGAATATGTCGTCGAATCAACGGGCCGGTTCCTTACCATGGATTTGGCAGAAAAACATCTTCAGGCCGGCGCAAAATACGTCGTCCTTTCGGCTCCGTCCAAACAGGGTGCCGATGGCCGGCAGGCTGATATGTTTGTATGCGGCGTCAATACGGATACATACAAAGGACAGACTATCGTTTCCAATGCGTCCTGCACGACGAACTGCCTGGCACCGGTTGCCAAAGTGCTGAATGATGTCTTTGGCATTCAGGACGGCCTGATGACGACCGTTCATTCCACGACGGCAACGCAGAAAACCGTAGATGGTCCGTCCATGAAAGACTGGCGCGGCGGCCGTGCGGCAGCGGGCAATATTATTCCCTCTTCGACGGGCGCAGCCAAAGCCGTTGGCAAGGTTATTCCGACACTGAACGGAAAGCTGACAGGCATGTCCATGCGCGTGCCTACATTGGACGTTTCTGTTGTGGACCTGACGGTCAATCTGGCTAAGCCGGCTTCGTATGACGAAATCTGTGCAGCCATGAAAAAGGCTTCAGAAGGCGAATTAAAAGGCGTTCTGGGATATACGGAAGATGCCGTTGTTTCGTCCGACTTCCTGGGCTGCCCCTTGTCGTCGATTTTTGACGCCAAAGCGGGGATTGCCTTAACGGATACGTTTGTCAAAGTCGTATCGTGGTATGACAACGAAATTGGCTATTCTCACAGAGTACTGGACCTCATTGCCACGATGAACACATACAATAGTGCGCACTAATTGGGAATAATTCTGTATTTTCCGGAATATTTCGTTGCCAATCCGGTGTGCATAGGGGTACAATAAAGAAGGCTGGGATGAAAGTCCTGGCCTTTTTTCATCCCGACTGATTCCTCAATATAAGGAGAATGTGCAATGATAAAAAAGAAACCGATTATGCTGATTATTATGGATGGATTTGGCTGCAGCAACAGAAAAGAAGGAAATGCCGTTGCCCAGGCCAATCTCCATGTACTGCCGGAATTGTGGAAGGAATATCCCCATTCCTATTTAGGTGCATCTGGCGAAGATGTAGGCCTTCCGGACGGACAGATCGGCAATTCTGAAGTAGGACACCTCAACATCGGTGCCGGCCGTATTGTATACCAGGCATTGACGAAAATTACCCGTGATATTAAGAATGGCTCTTTCTTTCAGAAGCCGGTTTTGGTAGAAGCCATGGAAAATGCCAAACGCCGCGGCACGGCCCTGCATTTGCTGGGACTCGTATCTCCCGGCGGGGTGCACAGCAGTGAACAGCACCTGTTTGGCCTGCTGGAAATGGCCCGGCAGCATGGTCTGAAAAAGGTATATATTCATGCCTTCCTTGATGGCCGCGATGTGCTGCCCCGCAGTGCCGGCGCCTATTTGCAGGAACTGGAGGACATGTGTGCCAAACTGGGCACAGGGGAAATTGCCACGATCAGCGGCCGCTATTATGCCATGGATCGGGATAAGCGGTGGGAACGGGTACAGAAAGCCTATGATGCCATTGCTCTGGGGGAAGGGCCGGAAGCACCAGATGCCCAGACGTGCCTGAAACAGTCCTATGCCGCCGATGTGTCTGATGAATTTGTCGTTCCTACAGTAATTCACCATCATCCCGTTGCAGACGGCGACAGCGTCATTTTCTTTAACTTCCGTCCCGATCGGGCGCGGCAGCTGACAACGGCATTTGTCAGCGATTCCTTTGACGGCTTTGCACGGCCTAAAAAATTATCCCTATATTTTGCAACTATGACCCGGTACGAAGATGATCTGCCTGTTCACGTCGTATACGATAAAGAACGGATTCCCAATACGCTGGGCGAAGTGCTGGCCAAGGCAGGAAAAACGCAGCTTCGTATTGCAGAAACAGAAAAATATGCCCATGTTACGTATTTTTTCAATGGCGGAGAAGAAACACCGAACATTGGGGAAGACCGTATTCTCGTGCCGTCGCCGAAAGTGGCGACCTACGATTTGCAGCCGGAAATGAATGCTCCTGTTGTTACGGAGAAAGTCATTGCCCAGATTAAGGCCGCTAAGTACGACATGATTATGCTGAATTTTGCCAATGCCGATATGGTAGGACATACAGGCGTCTTTTCCGCAGCTGTCAAGGCAGTGGAAACGGTCGACTCCTGCATTGGCGCTATTGTAGATGCCCTTCGCACCGTAGACGGCCAGCTGCTGATTATTGCCGATCACGGGAATGCCGAACAGATGACCGATCCCACCACAGGCTCTCCCTACACAGCCCATACGACCAACCACGTGCCGTGCATTCTGGTCAGTGAAGAACATAAACAGGATACCCTGTCTGACGGCATCCTGGCCGATGTGGCGCCTACGCTGCTGACGCTGGCCGGCATGGATATTCCTGCCGATATGACCGGCAAATGCCTGCTCCAGCCGTCTGAAAAATAAGCAGCATCATTTTTCGTTCTGTAAGACCTATGGATGCCATTGAAATAGTGTATGCTATTTAGAGAGCATATGCGAGAAAATTGCCAATACGAATCACATAATACGAGCCATTACCCTTGAATAAGTTTACAAGATATGGAAATAAGAGTATACTAATGATGGATTATGTATGAACATACTGTAGTCGTATGTCCTGCAGCGGCATCGGGCAGGGCAAGGTGTGATGAGGAGGAAAGGCAATGACAGTAAAAATTGGCATTAGCGGTTTTGGCAGAATTGGCAGATGTACGTTCCGTACGTCTTTGCTTCATCCGGAAGTAGAAATTGCAGCTGTCAACAATCGATCTATCGGTCCGGTTATGGCAGATTTGCTGAAGTTTGATACCGTACACGGTACATGGGATCACGATGTTTCCTTTGATGTAGATAAGCAGGCTCTGGTTGTGGACGGGAAGTATATTCCCGTTACGAATGAAACGGAACCGGAAAATATTCCCTGGAAGCAGATGGGCGTCGATATTGTCGTCGAATCGACAGGGAAATTCCGTGATCGCGAATCGGCAGCCAAACATCTGGCTGATGGTGCTAAGAAAGTCATCATTACGGCACCGGGCAAAAATGTCGATAAGACGATCGTCATGGGAGTCAATGAAGAAACCTATGACCCTGCCCATCATCACATTATTTCCAATGGGTCCTGCACGACCAACTGCCTAGCTCCGGTGGCCAAGGTATTGTCCCGGGAGTTTGGCATTGTCCGCGGCATGATGACAACGGTTCATTCCTATACGAATGACCAGCAGCTGGTTGACGGCGTTCATAAAGATCTGCGCCGTGCCCGCTGTGCTACCCAGTCGATTATTCCGACGTCTACCGGAGCTGCCAAAGCCGTTGCTCTGGTACTTCCGGAATTGAAAGGCAAATTTACCGGCATGGCGCTGCGCGTTCCTACGCCCAATGTATCCATGACGGATCTGGTAGCAGTGCTCAAGCGGAAAGTTACGAAAGAAGAAATTAATGAAGCCCTGAAAAAATGGGCAGAAGGGCCGATGAAGGGAATTCTGGCCTATTCAACAGCGCCTACGGTTTCCTCGGACTATATCAGTGATCCCCACAGCTCGATTGTGGACTCGCTGGATACGCAGGTCGTAGAAGGCGACATGATCAAGGTTGTTGCCTGGTATGACAATGAATGGGGATATTCGCTTCGCGTCAACGATTTGGCGTCGTATATCGCATCTCAGGGATACTAAGCCGTACGTACTCGGCGAATGTGACAGGCGGCATGTAGGAGGTAAAAATGAAACAAGATACACTCCGTATCTTTCAGAAAATTGCTCCCGACGTGATGGGGACAATAAAAGAACGGTATTTGCTGCTGCGTCATATTGCCGATGCAGAACCGGTAGGCCGGCGCACGCTGGCCAGCCTGTCGGGATTATCTGAACGGGTGGTACGCTCTCATGTGGATGTGCTGCGGCGCAGCGGTATGGTCCGGTTTTCGACGATGGGCATTTCTCTCGAGCCGGAAGGAAAGAAAATGATGCCTGATTTACTGGAATGTTTCCTGCAGCTGAATAATCTGGATGATATGGAACGGCAGATTCGCCAGGCTCTGGGACTGAAGCAGGTGTATATCGTTCCCGGTGACA
This sequence comes from uncultured Megasphaera sp., assembly GCF_958350005.1. Classification (GTDB taxonomy): domain Bacteria; phylum Bacillota; class Negativicutes; order Veillonellales; family Megasphaeraceae; genus Megasphaera. Next base: position 4,681 of record NZ_CATWFF010000018.1, read on the forward strand.
GCGATCGCGATAAGACGGCCAAGGAAGAGTTGGGACGAAAAGGTGCGCTCCTGCTGAGCGATTTGCTGCCGCAGGTGCGAATCGTGGCTATCAGCGGCGGCTCGACAATGGCTGAAATTGCCAGGATGCTGCCGGAGTGCAGCGCTCCGGATACGACTATTCTGCCGGCTCGCGGCAGTATGGGAAATCATGTCGAATTTCAGGCCAATTATATTGCTGCCAATATTGCCGTAAAAACGAACAGTTCCTATCGGATGATCCATCTTCCTGAAGGGCTGAGCGAGTCGGCTCTTCGGCTGATGTACGAATCAGACTGCCAGGCCAGAGAAAATGTGGCTCTGACGGCGCAGGCTCAGGTGGTCCTGTTCGGTATTGGCAGGGCTGACCGGATGGCCCGAAAACGGGGCATGAACAGCCATCAGCAGCATACGCTGCAGGCACTGGGAGCCCGCGGCGAATCGCTGGGGTCATACTGCAGCATTGATGGCCGCGTACTGTATGGAACCAGTAATATAGGCATTGCCTTAAAAGATATAAAGAAACACCCACATGTAATTGCCGTAGCCGGCGGGAGCAGCAAGGCGGAAGCGATTTTGTCCGTCATGCGGACCTGCCGTACAGGCACCCTCGTAACAGATGAAGGAGCGGCGGAACAAATGATGAAGCTTATCTAATAGAAAGGGTGTTATACATGGTAAAAGTTGGTATTGACGGGTTTGGACGAATTGGCAGAAGCTTTTTCAAAATTGCACAGCGCTTTCAGGACGAAATAGAAGTAGTGGCTATTAATGATATTGGCACGCCGAAGCAGATGTCCCATTTGCTGAAGTATGACAGCATTTATGGGATTATGCCCAATGATGTGTCCTATGATGATGCCAATATTATTGTAGACGGGAAAAAATATCCCCTCTTTCAGGAACATGATGTCAAACAGGTAGACTGGGATGCCTATGGTGTGGACATTCTGATCGAATCGTCCGGGAAGTATCCCGGCCGTATCCGCAAGTCCTCACAGTCCCGGCTGCCGCTGGACGGAGGCATTAAGAAAGTCATCATTACGTCGCCGTCTACGATTGACGATGTTACCGTCGTTTTAGGCGTCAACGAAGATGCATACGATCCCAAAAAGCATCGTGTCATTTCCGGCGCATCGTGCACAACGTGCGGCCTGGCAGCGATTCTGAAACTGATGAATGATACGTATGGCGTAAAACGGGGCATGACGACGTCTGTTCACTCCTATACGACAGACCAGAAAATCCTGGACGTATCTCACCGGGATCTGCGGCGGGCCCGGGCAGCAGGCATGTCGATTATTCCGACCACAACCGGTGCAGCCGAAGCGATTACCAAAGTACTGCCGATTTTTGAAGGCCGGCTGAACTGCCGTGCTGTCCGCGTGCCGACACCGGACGTATCAATTATTGATATTGTCCTGGAACTGAATAAAGAAGATATTACGCTGGATGAACTGAACAATACATTCCGCGAAGCTGCAGCCGGTGCCTATGCCGGCATTATCGATACGAACGATGATGAACTCGTGTCCGTTGACTACCGGGGCAATGAACATACGACGACTGTCGATATTCCCCTGAATATGGTCATGGACGGCGGCATGGTCAAAATCGTTTCGTGGTACGACAACGAATGGGGCTATGCCCGCCGTATTGTCGACCTCGTTAAATTCCTGGTCAAAAAAGGATTATAAGATTCATGGTGCTGCCAGGAAGTGCAGCCAGGTGATGCCGTCTGATCTGTCGTAATTGACCAGGCAGTCCCGCGGAACTATGCAGAGGAGGATTTTTCATGAAAAAAATGATTACCGACGTAGCCGTAGATAACAAACGTGTCTTTGTACGTGCCGATTTTAACGTCCCGTTGGATGAAAACGGACGGATTACAGATGATACGCGCATCCGGAAAACGCTGCCGACGATTCAGTATTTGCTGGAACATCACGCCGCAGTCATTCTGGCCAGTCATCTCGGCCGGCCCAAGGGAGCAGTCGTACCGAAGTATTCGCTGAAGCCGGTGGCAGAACGCCTGTCCGAACTGCTGGGACGGCCTGTACAATTTGCGCCGGACTGCATCGGCCCGGAAACGACGGCCATGGCCAAGGCCCTGCAGCCGGGAGACGTACTGCTTCTGGAAAATCTGCGGTATCATAAAGAAGAAGAAAAGAACGATCCTGCCTTTTCGCAGCAGCTGGCGTCTCTGGCAGAAGTCGGCATCAATGATGCCTTTGGCTGCTGCCATCGGGCTCATGCATCGGTTGCCGGCATTGCCAAGTATCTCCCCATGGCGGCCGGGTTCCTGCTGGAAAAGGAAATCCGCTTTATCGGCGGTGCTGTCGATCATCCGGCCCATCCTTTTGCGGCCATCATCGGCGGTGCCAAAGTATCTGACAAGATTGAAGTCATTTCCAATTTGCTGCCCAAAGTAGATCTCATGATTATTGGCGGCGGTATGGCCAATACCTTCCTGGCCGCTCAGGGATACGGCATTGGAAAATCCCTGGTAGAAACAGATAAAATCGACCTGGCCAGGGAGCTGATTGCCCAGGCAGCCAAAGAAAAGACGAAACTGCTCCTTCCTGTTGATGTCGTCGTGGCCGCAGCTTTTGCCAATGATGCGGAACACAAGGTCGTCCCTGTAGACCAGGTGCCGGCAGACTGGATGATTCTGGATGTGGGTACGAAAACGCAGGCCCTGTTTGCCGCCGAACTGGCACCGATGAAACTGATTGTGTGGAATGGTCCTATGGGCGTTTTCGAAATGGAAAACTATGCCAAAGGAACGGAAGCCGTAGCCAAAGCCGTAGCCGATTCACAGGCTGTGTCCATTGTCGGCGGCGGCGATTCCGTATCGGCTGTCAATAAGACCGGTCTTGCCGATAAGATTACCCATATTTCTACAGGCGGCGGCGCATCCCTGGAATATCTGGAAGGGAAACAGCTTCCCGGCGTAGTCGCACTGAGTGATAAATAACGAATCTATACTGAACAGGAGACACAGGATGAGAAAAACGATTATTGCAGGAAACTGGAAAATGAACCACCTTGGACAGGATGTAACGATTACTGTAACCAGTCTGGTACAGCGCATTTCTCCGGATGTAAAACCGGAAATTATCATTGCTCCCGTATTTCCCTATTTGCCTCAGGCCGTAGAGCTGGCTAAAGATTCGCCTGTTCATATAGCGGCGCAGAATATGCACTGGGAAGACCACGGCGCCTATACGGGCGAAGTGTCGCCGGCCATGCTGACAGATATCGGCGTGACGCACGTCATTATTGGCCATTCCGAACGGCGGGCATATTTTAACGAAACAGACGAAACGGTCAATAAAAAGGTAAAGTCTGCCCTGAGCCATGGCCTGACACCAATCCTCTGCTGCGGCGAAACGCTGGAACAGCGGGAAGCCGGCGTCATGCAGTCCTGGATTGAAGGGCAGATTGAACAGGCTCTGTCCGGCATCAGTGCAGCCGATGCCGAAAAGGTCATTATTGCCTATGAACCGATCTGGGCCATTGGTACAGGTAAGACGGCTACGGCCGCACAGGCTCAGGAAGTATGTGCCCTTATTCGCCGGAAACTGGCATCGCTGTATACGGAAGCGACGGCTCAGGCTGTTTCTATCCTCTATGGCGGCAGCGTCAAGGGCAGCAATGTGGCAGAACTTACGGCCTCAGCCGACATTGACGGCGGTCTCGTCGGCGGGGCCAGCCTGAAAGCCGATGACTTTATGGCAATCATCAACGGAGCTGTCGTTAAATAGACAGTACGGTGTAAGAAGAATACGAAAAAACCTGGCAGCGAATGGCTGTCAGGTTTTTTCGTATGAGGGTATAGATGATATACTGCTTATAAGGCGTCAATAATCAGGAAAATGACGGCCGACATGGCGGCACTGATAGGAATGGTGACGCACCAGGCAATGAGCATGCTCCGGGCGACGCCCCAGTGGACGGCCCGTACCCGTTCGGCTGAGCCCACACCCATGATGGAGCCCGATACGACGTGAGTCGTACTGACGGGAAGATGGAGGAATGTGGCTGTAAAGATAACCAGTGACGAGTTCAGATCGGCTGCAAAGCCGTTGATCGATTCCATTTTGAAGATCTTCGTGCCCATAGTCGAAATAATGCGCCAGCCGCCGGCAGACGTTCCCAGGGCCATAGAGGTAGCACAGGCCAGTTTGACCCAAATGGGGATTTCCATGGTTTCAATATATCCGCCGCTCAGCAGGGCCAGGGCGATAATGCCCATCGCTTTCTGCGCGTCGTTGGAGCCGTGAGAAAAGGCCATGAGACTGGCAGACAGGAGCTGCATTCTCCGGAATTTCTGATTCATGACGAGGGGAGAATAATTGCGGACAATCCACAGGAGGCCGATCATGACAAAATAGCCTACAATCAGGGCCACGACCGGCGACAGGACGAGGGATAAAATAATTTTTTCGATACCTGTCATATCCAGGGCTGCCGGGCCGACGCTGATGGATACGGCGCCGATAACGCCGCCGATCAGGGAATGGGAGGAACTGCTGGGAATGCGGTAATACCAGGTAAGGATATTCCAGATAATGGAGCCGATGAGAGCAGCCACAATGACTTCCAGGCTGATCTCTGCCGGGTCCAGGACCAGGTCGCCGCCAATGGTTTTGGCCACGCCTGTACTGACCATGGCGCCGGCGAAATTCAGTACGGCAGCCATCATGACGGCGTGACGCGGTGAAATGGCTCGGGTCGATACGCTCGTAGCAATGGCGTTGGCCGTATCGTGAAAGCCGTTAATATAATCAAACAACACGGCAAGAAGTACAATCGTCCATATTAACCAATGCTCAGGCATATTTCAGTACTACCTTTCTGAATGTAATTACCAGGTCTTCACATTCGTCTGTAATATCTTCTACGGACTGCAGTACTTCTTTCCATTTGATGATTTCAATAGGATCGCTGCACTGCGTAAAAAGCTTGGCCATTTCCTGATGATACAGCATGTCGCATTCCTGTTCCAGTTTCAGTACTTTTTTGCTTCGTGCTTCCACTTTCAGATAATTTTTTTTCAAATCTTTCATATAGCCAATGGACTTGCGAATTTCCTTCATGGCCTTGGCCGTAATTTCCGTCATTTCCCTGGCTCCGTCTGAAGCCTGTCCGATCTGATACATGCACATTTTGTCCATAATATCGCTGATGCTGTCAATAGCCGTATCCAGCTGGTCAATGAGCTGCTGAATGTCTTCCCGGTCGAAAGGGGTAATAAAGGTCTTCTGCAGACGTTTCATCGTTTCCATGACAAGCGTATCTGCTTCATCAGCAGCGGCATCAATTTTTTCCAGCGCTTCTTCTTTGGGGATTTCGCCATGCATGGCCTGGCGCAGCAGCTCTGCCGCTTTATAGCACAGTTCGGCATGCTGATCCAGTAGTGCAAAAAACTTTTCTTCCTTGGGCTTCAAATGAAATGCCATACGTATCAGATCTCCTTGTACAATGACTTTTACATATACTTTACGAAATAATGCATACACTTTTTACAATAGTATGCTATACAGCATTATACCATAGGCCGGGTCATTATTCTATTGTCTGTTGCTATCTGGTCAAAATAGAGGCATACAGGCAGGGTATCTAAAATTCATAACAAATTTATGGCAAAACTACACTTTTTTGGTAATTTATTGTATAATAAGCACATACAATAGTAAGGAGGGATGTATTCAAATGAGACTAAACCAGGCCACAGACTATGCTTTCCGGATGGTGCTGTATCTGGCAGCAATGCCGGAAGGAACGAAAATCACAGGGTCCGTATTGGCGGCGAAGCAGAATATTCCCGAACGGTTTTTGCTGAAAATCATGCGCAGTCTTACTGCAGCAGGTATTATGAAGTCATACCGCGGGGTCGATGGCGGGTTTGCACTGCAGCGTTCCCCCAGAGATATTACGCTGTTCGATGTGATTGAAGCCGTAGAAGGGCAGACAGAGCTGCAGCGCTGCCTTCATGATCTGGGATCTTGTTCCCGGGGCTGCAGCGGCATGTGTTCTATTTATGCGGCGTTCTCGGAAATCCAGATGGAACTGGCGAATAAATTAAAATCCATTAATTTTGCTGATCTGGCTGAACAGGAAGAAAAGCTGAAGACCATTCATGAGCTTGAGCAGCAGCAGGCAGCCGGCCAGCCGGCGCAGACAGCGTCATCTGCCCAGTAAGGGCGATGCAGAAGCGGTGCAATATCATGTTGCGCCGCTTTTCTGTATGTATTGGCCTGCAGGCCGTCTTTATTTTCATGGAAAAATAGTGTACAATAAGTCTGTTTACTGGGTATTTTATATTTTTTTGGAGAAATGCGTATGATGTATTTGCCTATTCAGGGATTTATCAGCAGCTTTCGGCTGCTTGACATATTAGATATCCTTCTCGTAGCCTTTGTGCTGTATAAGTTGTTTGTCTTAATCCGCAATACCCGGGCCGTAGCCCTGGTAAAAGGCCTGATCATCCTGGGCATCGTGACAGTAATCAGCCGGGTACTGGATCTGCACGTCGTAAACTGGATGCTGCAGCAGGGCATGACCGTCATTCTGGTCGCCCTGCCAGTCGTATTCCAGCCGGAACTGCGGCGGGCTCTGGAACAAATTGGCCGCGGCCGTTTCTTTCGTTCCGGTCACGTCATTAACATGGAAGAGCTGGAACATCTGGTTGACGAAGTCGTTGCCATATCGGAATCGATGTCCAAAACCCATACGGGAGCGCTCATTGTGTTTGAACGGGATGTAGGATTGAATGACTATATCGATACAGGTGTAGCCATTGATGGCATTGTATCGCGGGAATTGCTGGGAAATATCTTTATTCCCAATACGCCTCTGCACGACGGCGCCGTCATTATTCGGGAAAACCGGATCATGGCTGCCGGCTGTCTCCTGCCGCTTACGTCGGACCGGTCCCTGTCTACGGAGCTGGGGACCCGTCACCGGGCAGCCATTGGCATCAGTGAACTTGCCGATGCAGTCGTCGTCGTTGTCAGCGAAGAAACGGGCTCCATTTCCTATACCTATGGCGGTCATATTTATCGCCACCTGGACGGAACAGCCCTGCGGAATATTCTCATGACCTTCCTGAACAAAACGCCTCAGGGACTGGCCAATATTTTAAAATGGAGGCCATAAGATAATGAACAAGCTGGATAAGAAATGGCAGTTGAAGCTTATCTGCCTCATATTGGCAATTGTATTATGGTTTTTTATTATTAATGAACAGAATCCTCAGAGCGAAGGCAGTTACACCGTTCCTGTAGTCGTGGAAAATCTGGATTCGCAGTTCATTACGTCCAATGTGCCTAAAACGGTGTACGTCCGCCTGTCGGGGCCGCGCAACACGATCATCAACGTAGACCCATCTACGATTAAGGCTTACATCGATTTGTCCGATGCCCAGGAAGGGGAAATGGATGTGCCCGTTCATGTGGAAATCCCGACGGGAACGGAATTGAAAAAGCAGAGTATTGCCACTGCAAAGATCATGGTCGATGTGTATACGGTGCAGGAATTCGTCTTGACTCCGAATTTGACGGGACGCATGGAAGACGATACCTTTGTCAGCAGTTTGAAAATGGTGCCGGAAAAAGTCGTTGTCAGCGGTGCCCGCCGCCTGATTCAGCAGGTCGAACAGGCTGTAGTGGAAATTCCTGTCGGCGACAAGACAGAAGATTTCTCGCTCATGACGCCCATTCGCCTGCTCGCTGCTGATGGTTCCCGTGTAGAAGGACTGGAAATGACGCCGTGGCAGAGCAACGTCCGCGTGGCAATTGGCCGCAATGGCGCCGTAAAAGAAGTACCTGTCCATGCGCAGACCAATGGCGATCCGGCCGTATCCGTTTCTGCCGTCACTGTCAGTCCGGCCACGGTTACGGCCAAAGGCGATGCGAATATACTGAAAAATCTGTCCCGCATCGATTTGCCTGCTCTGGATGTAACCGGCCTGGATCAGGATAAGGACTGGAAGATGATCATTCCGCCGGTAAATGGAATTGTATTTGAACCGAATGCCGTAGATGTTACGGTTCATGTAGACCGGCCATGACGAAGGAGAGAGTTGCGTGATTAGAATACTGAATATCCGGACAGCTGTGCCGATGAAAAAGTCGCTGGAGCAGCTTGCTGCCAAGAAACTGCGGTGCCGTCCTGACGACATCCATCGGCTCCTCATCGTGCGCCGTTCTGTAGATGCGCGGAAAAAGCCGCGGATTTATCTGGTGTTTACTGTCGATGTATCCCTGCAGAATGAAGACCGTATATGGAAACGCTGTCACGACAACAAGGATATACGCCGTCTGGAAGAAGTGGTGTATACGCCGCCTGTGCCAGGTACGGCTGTCCTGCGCCATCGCCCTGTTGTAATCGGTACGGGGCCGTCCGGGCTGGCAGCAGCTCTGGCACTGGCCCGCAGCGGCTACCGGCCTCTGGTATTTGAACGGGGCTGCGACGTCGATACGCGAAGCCGGCATGTAGAAGAATTCTGGCAGGGAGGGCCTTTCCGGCCAGAGTCCAATGTCCAGTTTGGCGAAGGCGGGGCCGGCACGTTTTCAGACGGCAAACTGACGACGCGGGTCAACCATCCCCTGCTGCGGCATATACTGGAAATACTGGTGGAAGCCGGTGCGCCGGAAGAGATTCTCTATGCCTATAATCCTCATGTGGGCACGGATATTTTACGAAACGTTGTAAAAAATATCCGTCATATGATAGAATTAGCAGGTGGAACGGTTTTGTTTAAACACTGTGTCACTGCCGTGAAGCGGGATGTCCAGGGCCGTATTCACTCCGTTGTCGTAAACGGAACGGATGAATATGAGACAGACGTCGTCATCATGGGAATTGGACACAGTGCGCGGGATACGTACTACATGCTCCATGATACAGGGGTGCTGCTGGAAAAGAAGCCTTTTGCCGTGGGCGTACGAATCGAACACAGCCAGGAACTGATCGACCGGTCGCAATATGGCTATCCTGCGGCAGAACTGGGACTGGACCCGGCATCGTATGCTCTCGTATACCACAGTCCGGAAGGGCGGTCCTGCTATTCCTTCTGCATGTGCCCCGGCGGCACCGTCGTCGCTGCGGCGTCAGAAGCAGGCCGGGTTGTAACGAACGGAATGAGCCTGTACCACCGGGACAGCGGGGTGGCCAACAGTGCCATCGTAGTCAACGTGACGGCAGAAGATATGGGCGGCGACAGTCCGCTGGCAGGCATTGCCTTTCAGCGCCGCTATGAAGAACTGGCCTTTCAGGCCGGCGGCAGCTCGTACTGTGCGCCTGCGCAGACTGTAGGCTCCTTTCTGGGACGCAGTCCTGCAGCCAGCCCTTCTGTTCATACCTATCGGCCAGGCGTGACCTGGACCGATCTGCATCAGGTCCTGCCGCCTTTTGTGACGGCTACCCTGGAACAGGCAATTCCCTATTTTGGCCGCCGCATTCATGGCTTTGACAGCGACGGTGCCGTCATGACCGGCGTTGAAACGCGGACCAGTGCGCCTGTGCGCATCGTCCGCGGTGAAGACCGGATGGCAGCGGGGACACCGGGACTCTATCCTGTTGGTGAAGGCGCCGGGTATGCCGGCGGCATTATGAGCGCCTTTTTAGACGGACTGGAAACGGCAAATCAGATTATTGGCAAATATCAGACCTTTGGAGGTAACGTAAATGGCTAGATTGTTTGGTACAGATGGCGTGCGGGGCGTGGCAAACGACTCGCTCACACCGGAGTTGGCATATCATTTGGGACGGGCTGCGGCCTGCATTTTTGGACAGGATAAAGAACATCCCACCTTCCTCATTGGCCGTGATACGCGGCGGTCCGGTACGATGCTGGCTGATATTCTGGCTGCAGGCATTGCTTCAGCCGGCGGTGACTGCTACATGGCCGGCGTCATTCCCACTCCGGCGATTGCGTACCTGACAAGAATCCATCATATGGATGCAGGTGTCATGATTTCGGCATCTCATAATCCCTTTGAATATAACGGCATTAAATTCTTTGACGGCTACGGCTACAAGCTTCCTGATGAAATGGAAGACAAAATTGAAGAATACATGATGAAAGACGAACGGGCAGGCCTGCAGAGCAGACCTACGGGAGCCGGCATCGGCACCATTTCCGAATGGAATGATCTGCAGAAAGAATATGCCGATTTTATCGTGAAATCGACGCAGGTCGATCTGACAGGACTTAAAGTGGTCCATGATTCGGCCAATGGCTCTGCATCCTTCATTGGTCCGGATGTTTTCCGCCGTCTCGGCGCAGAAGTTATTGCTATTCATAACGAACCAAACGGCGTGAATATTAATGATAACTGCGGGTCTACCCATTTGGAAAGCCTGAAGCAGGCCGTACTGGAATATGGAGCAGACGTAGGCATTGCCAATGACGGCGATGCAGACCGCTGCCTGGCTGTTGATGAAAAGGGAAATGACATGGACGGCGACCAGATTATGCTCCTGTGTGCCCTGAAACTGAAAGAAGAAGGACGGCTGAAGCAGAATACTGTCGTCGGTACGGTCATGAGCAATATTGGCTTCCACAAGGCGCTGAAACAGTTTGGCTGCCAGTCGGAAGTCACGGCTGTAGGCGACCGGTATGTACTGGAAAAAATGCGCAAAGACGGCTACTGCCTCGGCGGGGAACAGTCCGGTCATATTATTTTCCTCGATTATAATACGACTGGTGACGGCCTGCTTACGGCCGTACAGCTGCTCAGCATTATGAAGCAGCGCGGCAAGCCCCTGTCGGAACTGGCCGCTCTCATGACCCGCTATCCCCAGATTTTGAAGAACGTCCGCGTTCAGACCAAATCGGGATGGGAAGACAATACGCTGATTATGGCAGCTATTGCCGCCGGTGAAGCCGAACTGGGCGATGAAGGCCGGATTCTTGTCCGCCCGTCCGGTACGGAACCGCTGATCCGCGTCATGGCCGAAGGGCCGGACCTGGAACAGCTGCAGCGCATTGTCGATGACATTGCCGCCATTGTAGAACATGAAATGGGGCCGTCGAAATAAGTATTGACCAATACGGTAAAATATATTAAAATGTGGGAATGAAGTTTGTCGACGACTTCATTCCTGCTTTTTTTTGCAGGCGTTTGGAAATCCGTTCGTAAAATGGATAGCGCTAGTGCCTGATATACGTAATCGGGCAGACGAGGAAGAGGAGTATCGAATACATCAGCGGATGCCTCTCGGCAGCTCAGTCGTTACAGAATGAGGAAAACATCGCGGCAACGGGGTGGACAAATTCATTCTGGCGGGCAGTACTATAACACCAGGAGGTACACTATCATGTGTGGTATCGTAGGGTATATTGGAAACAGAGAAGCTGCTGATTTTTTGATGGATGGTCTGGCAAAGCTGGAATATCGCGGCTATGATTCGGCAGGTATTGCCGTGTATCATGACAATGTCATCAGTGTAAGAAAAAAGAAGGGACGTCTGGTCAATCTGGTCAAGGAACTGCAGGAACATCCTGTGTCCGGCACAGTCGGAATTGGTCATACCCGCTGGGCAACGCACGGCGGTCCGTCCGATATTAATGCTCATCCCCATACGGATGAAAAAGGCAATTTTGCCATCGTCCATAATGGCATTATTGAAAACTATATGGAACTGAAAGACGAACTGCTGAAGAAAGGGTACCATTTCAAGTCGGAAACGGACTCGGAAGTAGTTGCCCATTTGTGCGCTGACATGTATGACGGTGATTTTACCAGTACGGTGCGCCGTGTGCTGGCCCGCCTGAAAGGTTCTTATTCGCTCGTATTCATGTGTAAGTTTGAACCGGATAAAATTATCTGCAGCAAACAGGATAATCCTCTGATTATCGGCCTGGGAGACGGAGAAAATTATATTGCTTCCGATATTCCGGCTATTCTGGCCTATACGCGCAAAACCTATATTATGAATGACGGTGAAATTGCCATCGTCGAAAAAGACCGGGTCTGGGTAACAGATCTGCAGGGGAATCCTATTTCCAAAAAAGTATTTGAAGTCAGCTGGGATGCCAAAGCGGCAGAAAAAGGCGGCTATGAACATTTCATGCTGAAGGAAATTTATGAACAGCCTAAAGCCATTAAGGATACGATTAGCTGCCGTATTGATGAAAAGGCCTTTCAGGTTCATTTCGACGAATTGAAGTGGACCGCTGAAGATGTCAATTCCATTGGCAAAATCGTGATTACTGCCTGCGGCACAGCCTATCACGCCGGTCTTCTGGCCAAGTACTTTATTGAAAAACTGGCCCGCATTCCCGTAGAAGTGGATATTGCCTCGGAATATCGCTACCGGAACCCCCTGACGGACAGCAAGACCTTGTGCATCGTTATCAGTCAGTCCGGTGAAACCATTGATACTCTGGCAGCGCTGAAAGAAGCAAAACGGCTGGGCGCCCGTTCGCTGGCTGTTACCAACGTCGTGGGCTCTTCCATTTCCCGCGAAGCCGATCAGGTCGTATATACCTGGGCCGGCCCGGAAATTGCCGTGGCCTCGACGAAAGCCTATACGACGCAGCTCGTTACGCTCCTGCTCATTGCGCTCTACATGGGCCGGTTAAACGGCCGCCTGACGCCGGAACGGGAAATGCAGATTTTAAAAGATCTGACAGCCGTACCGGAACAGTGCCAGAAGATTTTTGCCCATGCAGAAGATATTAAAGGCCTTTGCCCGTCCTTTAAAGGCAAAGAAGATGTGTTCTTTATCGGCCGTTCCATGGACTATGGCCTGGCTATGGAAGGGGCCCTGAAACTGAAGGAAATTTCCTATATTCATGCTGAATCCTATGCCGGCGGTGAACTCAAGCACGGCACACTGTCTCTCATTGAAGACGGCGTTCCCGTTATTGCCCTGGCTACACAGAAAGATGTAGAAGAAAAGATGATCAGCAATATTAAGGAAGTAAAAGCCCGCGGCGCCTATGTCATCGGCGTCGTGCAGGAAGGGGATACGGAAGTCGCCAAAACGGTGGACTCGATCATTACCGTGCCGGCTTCAGACAGCTTTACTGTCTCAGTCATGGCTATTATTCCCCTGCAGCTTCTGGCCTATTATATTGCCGTAAGCCGCGGCAATGATGTCGATAAGCCAAGAAATCTGGCAAAAAGCGTTACTGTAGAATAAAGGTATATGATGAGGAGCCCCGCCGGGGCTCCTCATTTGGCTGTGTACAGGCCGATGTATTTTGAATACATACGGGGGCTTTGGCTCTTGTTATTGTCAGAAAGTATGGATTGTGGTATAAATGAAGATGTAATTTGTAGAGGGAGTTGATTTACTATGACAAAGAGTGTTGCTGCACCCCAGGCTAAAGGGAAGAGTGCAGAAGACAAGATTTTTGGCGCTAATAACCGGGCAACGGCGCTGGCAGAACAGCTGGGAGCCGATAAGGTCATTAACGGTACGGTCGGCTCTATTTTGGATGAAGACGGCAACCTGGTCATGCTGGACGTCGTCCAAAAGGCATATAAAGCCTTGACGCCGAAAGAAATTGTGGCCTATGCGCCTATTCAGGGATATCCGGATTACCTGGAAGCGGTCATCGATCAGTGTTTCGGTGAATCCCGTCCGGAAGGATATATCCGGGCCTGTGCTACGTCCGGCGGTTCCGGCGTTCTCCATCATGTCATTCACAACTATTCCGAATGGGGCGACGATATTCTGACCAGTGACTGGCACTGGGGCGCCTACAATTCCATGTGCACCGACAATGGCCGTCATTTGCGCGAATTTGAACTGATTGGTCCAGACGGCAAATTTAATCTGGAAAGTTTTAAAGCCAATGTAACGGACATGGTGGCCAAACAGTACAACACGGTCATTATCATCAACTCCCCGGCCAACAATCCGACGGGATTTGCCCTGTCCTCGGAAGACTGGGATCACGTTCTGGCCTTCCTGAAAGACGTCGTCAACGGCAAAGATAAGAATATCATTCTTGTGTCCGATGTTGCCTATCTGGATTACAGCGGTGAAAAGCAGGAATGCCGCAAGTTCTTCAAGAAATTTGGCAATTTGCCGTCCAATATCCTCGTCGTCGTAGCCTATACGTGCAGCAAGGGCTTTACCATGTATGGCCAGCGCATGGGTGCCATGATCTGCGTTACGTCCAGCAAAGACGTTGCCGATGAATTCGTAGCCATCAATCAGTATACGAGCCGTGCCACCTGGTCCAATTCCAACAGTGCGGCCATGAAGGCCATGGTCAATATCTGCAAGGACCCGAAGAAAGTGGCAGAACTCGATGCCGAACGGGCAGAATATCTGGAACTCATTAAGGAACGGGCGGACCTGTTTATGAAAGAAGCCAAGGAATGCGGCCTGAAGTACCTGCCGTATCTGTCGGGATTCTTTATTACCATTCCCATGGAAGGATCGCAGAAGGTGTGTGACCTCATGGAAAAAGAACATATCTTCCTCGTGCCGCTGGGCAAGGGGATTCGCCTGGCTGTATGCTCTGTTTCGAAGAAAAAGATTGCCGGTCTGGCTGCTAAAATCAAAGCAGCTGTGGAAGCAACGGGAGCAAAGCAGTAGGCCGAGTATAGTACAATAGAAATACACAGGCTGGCACAACATGGGGATGATGCCGGCCTGTTCATTTAGAAAGGGGTATGCACTATGTTTTCTACGATTGGGATCTGCGGTGTCGGTAATATGGGGAAGGCCAGTGCCAAGGGATTGGCTGCATCAGGCCTGATTCCGGCTGATCATATCTTTTTATAC
>NZ_CATWFF010000019.1 GCF_958350005.1 uncultured Megasphaera sp.
TTAAAAATGGAGAGTATAATAAAGAACAGTTGGTAAAAACCTAAGAAATTTAGGCAAATCAATGAATATCCAATTGAGGAGAGAGGTTCTATGACGAAACACATTTTTAGAACCAAAAGTATCCGCGAGTTCGTCTCTGAGACTACGCAGGGCGGCGGCATGAACAAGGTACTGGGTACGTTTGGTTTGACCATGCTGGGGATCGGCGCCATTGTCGGCACCGGCATTTTTGTATTGACAGGTGTAGCAGCGGCGAATTATTCAGGTCCGGCTCTTATGATTTCTTTCATCATCGCTGCTCTTGCCTGCGGATGTGCGGCTCTGTGCTATGCTGAATTTGCGGCTATGGTTCCCGTAGCAGGCAGTGCCTATACGTACGGGTATGTTGCGCTTGGTGAGTTCTGGGCGTGGATCATCGGCTGGGATCTGGTATTGGAATATGCCTTTGCCGTTTCTGCCGTAGCTATTGGCTGGTCCGGATATTTTACCAATATCCTTATGAATCTGGGCATTACCCTGCCCAAGGCACTGACCATGGCTCCTTATGACGGCGGCCTGGTCAATTTGCCGGCTATTGCTATTCTCTGCCTGATTGCTTTCATTAATATTCGCGGTGTACAGCAGAGCGCTGCAGTCAACAATATTATTGTTGCTGTCAAACTGGCTGTAGTTGCCCTGTTTTTAGCCCTGGGATTCAGTCATGTCGATACGGCTAACTGGGTTCCCTTTATGCCTTTTGGCTGGTCTGGCGTCTTTGCCGGTGCGTCCATTATTTTCTTTGCCTATATTGGCTTTGATGCCGTATCTACGGCAGCGGAAGAAGTTAAGAACCCGCAGCGCGACCTTCCGCGCGGTATTATTTTGTCGCTTATTATCTGTACCGTATTATATATTGCCGTATCCGGCGTTCTTACGGGCATGGTTCCTTATTTGGAATTTAAGACGACGGCAGCGCCTGTTGCCTTTGCTCTGCAGTCTGTAGGATATCACTGGGGAGCGGCTGCTATTTCTGTCGGCGCTATTTGCGGTCTTACGTCGGTGCTGCTGGTCATGAGCTTTGGCCAGAGCCGGGTATTGTTCGTCATGTCCCGCGATGGGCTGCTGCCAAAATTTTTCGGCCATATTCATCCCCGATACAAGACGCCGGCCCGCAGTTCTCTTCTCGTTTGTGCAGTTACAGCTATTACGGCCGGCTTTCTGCCCATCAATATTGTCGCTGAAATGACGAATATTGGCACACTGTGCGCTTTCATTATCGTATCGGCAGCCGTTATTGTACTGCGCCGGAAAAATCCGGATCAGCCCAGAGCATTTAAGTGCCCCCTGGTTCCCGTTATTCCCGTACTGGCCATTATCTTTTGTGCCGTATTGATTTATATGCTGCCTTTGGTTACGCAAATTCGTTTTATCGTATGGCTGGCATTGGGCCTGGCTATTTATTTTGGCTATGGCTATAACCACAGCATCATTTCCCAGGCCCGCCGCGGTGTCATAGGGATGGCAGAAGATAGCCCGGCTTGTGGTACTGATGCAGAGCCGGTACGCAAAGAGGTTCATACGAATGCCCATTAACTGCCAGGCCGTTCTTATGTAGCTGCTGGCTGTATCCTTAACATGCAGTTTCTTTCCCAAGAGACTGCATGTTTTTTTGTAGGGTATATCGACAGGGAAAAGAAGTTCGTCGTATAATAAATAGAAAACACGAAGGGAGATGCAGTCTGTGATCAAAGCCCTCCTGCTGCTCTATGCCATTTGGGGATTTAACTGGGTTGTTATGAAACAAGCCAATGCATTCTTTCCGCCTATTACGTTTTCCTGTTATCGGTTTTTGCTGGCCTCTGTTGTCCTGCTGGCGGTCAATGTATTTCTCCGCCTTCCTGTGCCGCCGCGCCGGTACTGGCCGTGGATTGTGGCTACAGGCATACTGCAGATTGCCGTGAACAATGGCGGAATCCAGATGGGAACCGTCTCGCTGGGAGCCGGCATGGTGGCGGTCATCAATTACAGCATGCCCGTATGGATGGCCATATTGGCTTACTTTATTCTTCATGAAGAACTGACGAAGCGAAAACTGGCTGGTATTGCCGTTTGCATGCTCGGACTGGCTGTGCTGATGAATGTCGATACTGTCGGCAGTGTTTCCGGTCTGGTCATTACCGTCATTGCCGCCGTTGCCTGGGCCGTTGCCGGCATTATCGTAAAAAAACAGAATCAGCTGTACCATGGCCGCGACTGCACGATGATTCAGTATACGACGTGGCAAATCGTCGTCGGCGCAGGTGTGCTGTTTGTATATTCTCTGTGGTTTGAACCGGGAACGGTCGTGTGGACGCCTATGGCTGTGGCCTGTCTGGGGTATAACGGCTTTCTCGCTTCGGCTGTCGCCTTTTTCCTCTGGAACCATGTGCTGACCCATATGGAAGCGGCAAAAGCCGGTGTGGCCATTTTGGGAGTGCCCGTTGTCGGCGTTATCTGCGGCGTACTGGTGCTGGGGGAACAGCTGCACTGGAATTCGGCAGTAGGAATGGCGCTGATTTTAGGCGGTATTGTATGTATTGTCGCACCGAAGCGTATGAAAGGACGACTACCGGTTAAATAAGGAGATACAGAAAGGAAGCAGAGCATATGAAATGCGTAGTATTATTAAGTGGTGGTATTGATTCGACGACCTGTCTGGCCATGGCTGTAGAAAAATACGGCTCTTCAAACGTCATGGCTCTGACGGCATATTACGGACAAAAGCATGCCAGAGAGCTGGAGGCAGCCCGACAGGTAGCTGCGTATTACGGCGTTTCTCATGAACAGATTGATGTGTCCAAAGCGTTTTCCCTGAGCAACTGCTCCCTCTTATCCGGCAGTACCAGGCAGATAAAACACGAGTCCTATGCGCAGCAGCTGCGTGAAATTGGCGGAGAAGGGACGCTGGAGACGTATGTTCCGTTCCGTAATGGCTTATTTTTGTCTTATGCTGCGGCCGTGGCGATCAGCGTAGGCGCCGAAGTGATTTATTACGGCGCTCATGCCGATGATGCGGCAGGAAGAGCCTATCCGGACTGTACGCCTGCATTTGAACAGGCCATGAATCAGGCGATTTACGAAGGGTCCGGGAGGATATGCCATCTGGAAGCGCCGCTGCTGCAGTGGAACAAGGCCGGCGTCGTAAAGGAAGGACTCCGCCTTCGCGCACCTTATGAACTGACCTGGAGCTGTTATGAAGGGGGAGATGTGCCGTGCGGTACCTGCGGCACCTGTATAGACCGGGCCCGGGCCTTTGCTGCTAATGGTGTAGAAGATCCGGCACTGCACCGATAACTGGGAGGAATGAAGATGGAGGCAAGTACGATGAAAAAGACGGTGCGTCTGGCACTGCTGACAGCTGCTGTCGTTTTTGCATTCTGCAGCGTCCAGGGCGCGGAAGTGACGGAAAAGGATGATTTTTATCAGGCTGTCAATGGGCAGACGCTGGCAGAAAAACAGATCAAGCCTACAGAACCGTCATGGTCTTGGTTTTCTGAACAGTCTCAGAAAAATATTAAAACCTTGGAGGCGGACATGAAGGAAATTGTCGCCAAAGAGGGGACGTACGCACCGGGAACGGCAGAGCAGAAAATTGCCGACCTGTATCGCTGTGCCAGTGATATGGACCGGCGCAATGCAACGGCGCGTCACCATATTCAGGCCGTGCTGAAGCCGGTAGAACAGGCAGCGACGACGGCAGAACTTACGCAGGCCCTGTGCCGCATTCACGACGAGTATGGAGCCGATGTCTTTGTGACCTATACAGCAGATCGACGGCCAGACAGCTCGGTCTACGCAGCCCGTATTGTTCCGGTAGAGACGATGCTCAGCAGGGCAGAACTGGAGAATGAGCCGCAGCCAGGGGCGTGGCAGCGATATAAGCAGTATATTGCCGACGTTTTAAAAGAAGCAGGCCAGCCGGAAGAAAAGGCACAGCAGCAGGCTGCTGCCATTTTTGCCATGGAGCAGCAATGGGCTCCGGCTATGCTGACCAGCGAAGAACGCAATGATGTTACAGTATACAATCGCATGAGCCGGCGGGAACAGGCAGAACGGGTCATGGCCAATATGAATGGGCCCCTGCTTTTTTCCGCCTGGGGCCTGGACAGAGAAGAAGAAGTCTTTTTATCCAACGAAGCCTATCTGCGCCGCATGGATGAATCGTATACGCCGGAACACATAGAACTTCTTAAAAGTTATGCCACCTTTCGCATTATGAATTCCTATGCTCCCTATGCAGATGCAGTACTGCGGGATTTGCAGCGCCAGTATATACAGCAGCGCTTTGGCATTCGCCAGAGCCGCAGCGATGAAGAAACGGCAAGCCGCCTTACGCAGTCGCTGCTGCCATACGAGTTCGGACAGATTTATGCAGGAAAACACCTTTCTCCTGAAACCGTACAGGATGTGCGGGCCATGATTGATGAAATCCGCGGCGTATATAAAAAGCGGCTCCTTGCCAATACGTGGCTCAGCAGAGAGACCAGAAAAAAGGCGGTGGAAAAGATAGATTCCCTGCGGGTCTTTGTCGGCGGACCGGCAGCGGACGACAGGCCGCTCATTGAAACGATGCCCGTAGTTACGGCCGAAAAAGACGGCGGCGATTTGCTGAGCAATGTCATACAGAGTTCTGTTGCTGTGCAGCAGCAGGTCCATGCCCTCTTGGGGACACACTTTAATCCGGATAAATGGTATGCTTTCCAGCCGCAGGACGTCAATGCGGCGTATATACCGGAAAACAACAGCATTACCATTCCGGCAGGTATTCTGAATTCCCCCTTTTATCAGCAAGGTGCACCGGCAGGTACGAATTTAGGCGGTATTGGCGTCGTTATTGGCCATGAAATATCTCATGCTTTTGATCCTAACGGCAGTCAGTACGATAAAAACGGCATGATGAAGAACTGGTGGAAACGGTCTGATTATGAGGCCTTTCAGAAAAAGGCCGCTGCTTTTGGCACCTATTACGACCAGTATGCTGTAGGACCGGGATTGTATGAAAACGGACGGCTCGTCACGAATGAAGCTATTGCCGACTGCGGCGGCCTGTCTGTCGTTACGGAAATTGCCGGTGCCGATACAGAGGCGCTGCGCAGGCTGTATCGTAATTTTGCCGTCATTTTTGCCGAAAAAATGACGCCTCAGCTGCTGCTGCAGATCGTGCAGAACGATCCCCATCCCGTCAGTCCGGCCCGGGTCAATGCAGCTCTTTCGTCGACAGACGGATTTTATGCTGCCTATGACATTCAGCCGGGAGACGGCATGTATACAGAAGAAAAAGGCCGCGTAAAGCTTTGGTAAGATCTGCTCTTTTTGAATCCTGCTGCAGCGGCAGACCTTGCATTATTTAATTGAATACGGTACAATCACAACAGGACAGTGCTCGGAATATATTCCGAGCACTGTACCTATTTACCCTGCCGGGACATAAAACGTACCAGCAGGGAACATAATTGCAGTAAATGAAATGGCGCGACACACAGAATATATTCCCCCGTTATGTAAAAGGAGAGGTATCATGCTGAAAAAGACAAAAATCGTTTGCACTCTGGGACCGAGTTCAAACACGCAGGAAACGATTGAAAAGATGATTCAAGCTGGCATGAATGTGGCCCGTTTTAACTTCTCTCATGGCTCTCATGAGGAACATAAAAAACGGATTGAAATGGTACGGGCTGCTTCTAAAAAATTAGGTGTGCCTGTGGCGTTGCTTTTGGATACAAAAGGCCCGGAAATTCGCCTGGGTACCTTTAAAGAAGGCTCGGTTCAGCTGGAAGCGGGTCATGAATTTATTTTGACGGCCCGACAGGTAGAAGGGGATGCGACGATTGCCTCGATGAACTATAAAGAACTGCCGCAGGATGTAACGGCAGGAGATCATATCCTCCTTTCTGATGGACTGGTAAACCTGGAAGTCCTCAAGGTAGAAGGGGAAGATATTTATACTAAAATTCTGAACAGCGGGAAAATGAGCGACCGCAAGCGCGTAGCTGTTCCGGGAATAGCCATCAATTTACCGGCTGTTTCAGCAACCGATGCGGCGGACATTGAATTTGGCATCCGCATGAATATGGACTGGATTGCCGCTTCCTTCATTCAGCGCGGCAAAGATGTCGTGACTATCCGGAAGATTTTGGAAAAGCACAATAACCACATGAAGATTATTTCTAAAATTGAATGTCAGGCAGCTGTCGATCGGATTGATGAAATCATTAAAATGAGTGATGGCATTATGGTAGCCCGCGGTGATTTGGGCGTAGAAGTTCCGGCCGAAGAAGTGCCGATGCTGCAGAAAATGCTGATTCATAAATGCCAGGCTGCGGGCAAGCCGGTTATTACGGCAACGCAGATGCTGGAATCGATGTGCACCAATCCCCGTCCTACCCGTGCGGAAACGAGCGACGTTGCCAATGCAATTCTCGACGGAACCGATGCGATTATGCTCAGCGGTGAAACGGCTGGCGGCCTGTATCCTGTAGAAGCAGTGGCTACGATGGCCCGCGTTGCGACCTTTACGGAAAGCAAGGTCACGCCAGGTAATCATCAGGATACAGAAGCGGAATCAGAAACGACGACTGAATCGATTGGCAAGGCTGTCGTTAAAATTGCCAAAGATCTGCATGCTGCTGCCATTATTGCCTCTACGGAACGAGGCGGGACGGCGCAGATGATTTCCAAGTTTCGCCCGGCCTGTCCGGTCATTGCCGTATCGCCGCACGAAAATATTATTCGCCGCCTGCAGCTCAACTGGGGCGTTCAGGCCATTATCGGCAAAGAAGCCAGCGATTCTGATGAAGTAGTGGATAATGCAATTTTTGCAGCTCTCGACAACGATCTCATCAATGCCGGCGATCTGGTCGTCCTTACAGCCGGTGTCCCTGTGGCCAAGGCTGGTTCTACGAACATGATACGTGTTCAGGTCGTTGGTGACGTCCTTCTGCGGGGCACCGGCATTGGCCGCAATTCGGCTATTGGTCCCGTATGCGTTGCCGATTCTCAGGCCGCTCTGGAAAAGCACTTCACCCCTGGCTGCATCCTTGTCGTTCGTTCGGCTCAGCCCGAATGGGTGGACTATATGAAACAGTCCAGTGCCATTGTAACGGAAGAAGCCGGACTTACCAGCGAATCGGCTATTATTGCCATTACCCTCGGCATTCCTACTGTCGTCGGCGCTGCCCATGCGGCGGACACCCTGGAAAATGGTGAAGTCGTCACGGTAGATGCCAGCCGCGGTACTATTTTCCGCGGTGCTGCCAATGCCCGATAACATGCCTTCTTATGCCCTGCAGTACAGACTGTGTCTGTACTGCAGGGTTTTTGCGTTTCTGTCTCCATGGCAGCAGGATATTACGGCCTGACCGGAGAAATATGTATATATAAGATAGTGTTTCCTAGGTATTTCATTACAGGAGGCGAAGCTATGGATCGCGTATTGACACTGGAATTTGCCCGCGTTACAGAAGCGGCAGCCGTCAAAGCCGGGCGGCTCATGGGGAAGGGCAATAAAAACGGCGCCGATCAGCTGGCCGTAGACGGCATGCATGCTATTTTGTCCGGTGTGCCTATTGACGGCGTTGTCGTCATCGGCGAGGGAGAAATGGATCAGGCACCGATGCTGTATATTGGCGAAACTGTCGGCGCCGGCGGAACGCCCGTCGATATTGCTGTAGACCCACTGGAAGGAACGAACCTGACGGCTAAAGGGCAGGATGGTTCCATTGCCGTCATTGCCATTGCCGGCAGAGGCAATTTGCTCCATGCGCCGGATATGTACATGGAAAAGCTCTGCGTAGGTCCGCGGGCCAAAGGTCGCATCGACCTGAATCTGTCTGTTCAGGAAAACCTGCGTCATATTGCGGAAGGGCTGGAACGAAGCATTGATGACCTGACTGTGGTCATTCTCGATCGGGAGCGGCATCAGGAAATTATCAATGACTGCCGGGATGCAGGAGCGCGGATTAAACTGATTACAGACGGCGATGTTTCACCGGCTGTCGATATTGGCATCGAAGGATCAGGCGTCCATGTTCTCATGGGAATCGGCGGGGCACCGGAAGGCGTTCTGGCCGCAGCGGCGCTGAAATGCCTGGGCGGCGACATGCAGGCCCGTCTTATTCCCTATACCGACGAAGAACGGCGGCGGTGCCGGGACATGGGGATCGATGATATCAATAAGGTGCTGACCCTGGATGATCTGGTCAAGGGCGATGACTGCATCTTTTCGGCTACAGCCATTACCAATACGCCTCTGCTGCGGGGCGTTCAGTACTTCGGCGGCGGTGCGCGCACTATGTCCGTCGTCATGCGGTACCGAAGCGGCACTGTCCGGTTTATCGACACATTTCATCGTTTTGACAAGAGTGCTAAATGGAGTATTCATGCATAGAAACTGTGTGGCTGTGCATGGATAGGGAAGAGGCCTTTCCGAAATGGAAGGCCTTTCTTTTTATTTACTGTATGCCCTTTTAGTTTTGACCCATTTATGGTACAATGACTTGATAGAAAAATATACTACATATCAGATGAATGCGTTCGCGTATAGATTCTGTTGCAATATACTCGACTACTGACAAGGTTTAGGAGGCGCCAGAATTGGAGAAGTTAGTTATTCATGGTGGAAAGCCCTTAATGGGGACTGTTCGCGTCAGCGGGGCTAAAAATGCCGTGCTGCCTATTATCGTCGCATCTATGCTGGGTACGACAAAAAGTACATTGACGGAAATTCCGAAATTGGACGATGTTCATACGGTATGTGATGTTATTGCCTCGCTGGGCGTACATATAGAAAATCCCAAGAAAGGCGTCCTTGAAATCGATGCCCGGGAATTGAGTTCGACGTCGGCTCCGTACGATCTGGTCCGCCGTATGCGGGCATCCTTCCTGGTAATGGGACCGCTGCTGGCCAGAAAACGGCATGCCCAGATTTCTCTTCCCGGCGGCTGTTCCATTGGAGCCCGGCCTATCGATCTGCATCTCAAGGCCTTTGAAGCCATGGGAGCAGTTATTAGCCTGGAAAATGGCAACATTGAAGCTTCTGTTCCTGATGGATTAAAAGGCGCTCAGATTTATCTGGATTTTCCCAGCGTCGGCGCAACGGAAAATATCCTCATGGCAGCAGCCCTGGCTGACGGCAAGACAATTCTGGAAAATGCAGCAGAAGAACCGGAAATCGTCGATCTGGCGACGTATCTCAACAGTATGGGCGCAAATATCCGCGGCGCCGGCACGAACGTCATCCGCATTGAAGGGGTGAAGGAACTCCATGGGGCAGCCCATTCGGTGATTCCTGACCGCATTGAAGCAGGAACCTTTATGATTGGCGCTGCCATGACCGGCGGCAATGTATATGTAGAAAATGCCCTGTCCGAGCATTTAAAGCCCCTTGTGTCCAAGCTGAAAGAAGCCGGCGCAGAAGTTCATGAAGATCTGGATGGCATCCGGGTCATTGGGCATGGTACGCTGCGGCCGGCTGATATCAAGACCTTGCCGTATCCCGGCTTTCCTACGGACATGCAGGCTCAGTTTATGGCACTGGCTACGATCTGCAACGGTACGAGTGTGATTACGGAAACGGTTTTTGAAAACCGATTTATGCATGTCGATGAATTTAAACGCATGGGAGCGAAGATCCGCATTGAAGGACGCAGTGCCATTGTCGAAGGCGTAGCCAAGCTGAAAGGTGCTGATGTCAACGCAACGGATCTGCGGGCCGGCGCTGCTCTGGTCATGGCCGGTCTTGTTGCAGAAGGTGAAACAAGAGTAGGCCATTTGCATCACATTGATCGCGGGTACGACCATTTCGTGTTGAAACTGCAAAGGTTAGGTGCTGACATTGTTCGGGTCAATTTTGAAGAAGAAGAAAAATAGAAAAAAAGCCCATACGCCAAAGAAATCGCATTCCTTTTTTCTGGCAAACTGGCTGGGAAGCGACATTGCCATTGATCTGGGGACGGCTAATATTATCGTCTATGTCCGCAAACGGGGCGTTGTCATCAATGAACCGGCCGTTATTGCCGTGGACAAGGATACCCATAAAGTCGTGGCCATTGGCAGCGAAGCCCATGCCATGCTGGGCAGGACGCCGCGCCATATTCAGGCGTACCATCCTCTGCAGAACGGCGTTATTGCCGATTATGATGCGACGGAGTATATGCTGCGCTATTTTATACACAAAGCGATTGGCAAGGCCCTGCTTTTTAAACCGCGCGTCATTATCTGCGTGCCTTCCAGTATTACCAATGTAGAACGGCGGGCCGTCATGGAAGCAGCCATGCAGGCCGGTGCCCGCAAGACTGTCGTCATGGAAGAACCGCTGGCTGCAGCTATTGGCGCCGGCCTGGATGTAGCCAGCTCCAATGGGTCCATGGTTGTCGATATTGGCGGCGGAACGACGGATGTTGCCATTCTCAGCCTGAGCGGCATCGTTATCAGCGAATCGCTCCGTATTGGCGGCAATACCTTTGATGAAGATATTATTCAGTATCTGGAAAAGATCAAACATATTACTATTGGGCAGCATACGGCGGAAGAATTGAAAATCCTCATCGGCACAGCCTGCAAAGACGGCCGCAGCCTGACTGCTGATGTGCGGGGGCGGAGTACGGAAACAGGTCTTCCCGTCATGATGGATATTGATTCCCAGGAAATCCGCCAGGCCCTGGATGAGTCTATTCAGCGAATTTTGCGGGCTATCGTATCCATTCTGGAAAAGACACCTCCCGAATTGGCTGCTGATATTGCCGATCACGGCATCGTCCTGACTGGCGGCGGACTGCTCCTCGATGGATTTGACCGGCTTATTTCGCAGACAACGGGAATGGCTGCCTACCTCTGTGATGAACCGCTGCTCTGTGTGGCAAACGGTGCCGGCAAGGCGCTGCGGGAAATGGATCGGCTGAAAGATAGCTTTGATGATGCATAAAGGAGGAATTGCCATGAAACTGGGACGCATGCTGGCAGTGCTGGCGGCGCTGCTGACTGTTTTCAGCCTGCCTGTCTGGGCAGCTGATGTTTCCTATCCTTCTGTATTAAGCGGCCGTGTCGTCTCTGTCGTGCCGGCCGGAACGGCTGTACAGGACGGCGATGTACTCGTTACGGTACGTTCTCTGGCCGGCCCCATGCCGGCTGTACGGGCCAGGACAAGGGGCGTTGTTAAGACTGTTCTGGTACACCCTGGATCTGATGTAAAACAGGGGACAGTCGTTGTTGTTGTAGAAGAAGCGTAAAAGGAATTATTATGAGTATACTATCTGCTTTGCGGCGAAAAGCCCTTTCCGTCTGTCTGGCGGCCCTGTGCTGCTGCACTGTAACCATTCCTGCGCTGGCGCAGGAATTTATGAATGTCAGTGACCTTCGCGAAGGAATGACAGGGTATGCGAAAACCGTCGTTCAGGGCAATACAATTGAGACCTTTCCCGTTGAAATTCTGGGGGTTATGAAAAACAGCGGCCCTGCCGGCGATTTAATACTGGCAAAATTTTCCGGTCCCCTTATCGAACAGACCGGAGGCATTGCCCAGGGGATGAGCGGCAGTCCTGTATATATTGATGACAAGCTCGTCGGCGCCATTGCCTATGGCTGGTCCTTTACGAATTCCCGTGTCGGCATGATTACGCCCATTGGCGACATGCTCAAGTTGTGGAATGTGCCTGTGAAGGAAGAAATCCGCCCTTTTAATGCCCGCGAGTCTTCGCTTATTCCCATTGCGACGCCGATTATGGTCAGCGGCTTTGAGCCTGTGTCCATGGACTGGATGAAGAACAAACTGGCAGGATATCAGTTTATGCCTGTCGATACGGCTACGGCAGCGGCTGATGAAACGGCCCGTCCCCTGGAAGCAGGCGGCTCTGTTGCAGCAGCTCTTGTCGACGGCAATGATATGAAAATGGGGGCCATTGGGACTGTTACGTATGTAGACAACGACAATATCGTTGCCTTTGGTCATCCTTTCCTGAAAAAAGGCAGCATCAATTATTTTATGCATAATGCCTATATCTTTACCATTGTCAACAATATGTCCAGCTCCTTTAAGCTGGGATCTATTGGAGCTGAAGTGGGACGGATCAATCAGGATCGCGGTGCCGGTATTGCCGGGCGGTATAATGATTTAGTGCCCGGAATCCCTGTCATTATTAAAGCCCACGATCTGGATACGGGAACCAGCTCGCTGAAGCGGGTTAAAATTATTGAAGATAATGAGCTGACGCCTGTATTGGCGGCAACGTCTGTATACAATACGGTCAATAAGACGATCGACCGCAGCGGCGGCGGCACGGCGTCCCTGACCTATACGATCCGTTCGTCAAATGGGCGGGACAAAGATGTTACGCGGCATAATATGTACTATTCAGAAGACAATATTAACGAAAAGAGCATTGATGAATTGTACAATGTGCTGGATATATTGAAGCATAATGAGTTTATTGATTATCCTATTCTGGATATTACCATGTCTGTCGATATTACGCAGGCTAAAAAGTCAGCCCGCATTGTCGATGCCACAGCGGCTCCGGTCGTCGTCAGTCCTGGCGATATGGTCTATTTCAAAGTAACCCTTCATCCTTATCGGGGAGTCGATGAAGTAAAGACCATGAGCTTTACAGTGCCCAAAGATCAGCCCCTTGGCGACATGGTACTGGAAATCCGCGGCGGCGGCGTCATTCCCCTTCCGTATTTGATTGAAAAGCAGCGGTATAATTTGACCGATGAAATTCTGGAACGGCTTCGTCACTACAAAGATTATGCAGACTTGAAGAAGACCATTGAAAAAGAAGATGCCAATAACGATTTGGTCATTGAAATTCTGCAGCAAAATGTCAGCATGATTAATGGCGGCGAAGAAAAAGTGCCGAAAGAAAAAATCCGCGGCAAAGAACCGGAAGCAGATGATAAAAATATGGTCCGGCCAGATAAACATGGCCTGAACGATGATGGTGCCGACGAAGACGCAAAAGCTTCGCTGGCTACACCGTATATCGTTCAGGGCGATGGTCAGATTACGATCAAAGTGGTCTCTCCGAAAGACCGGGATGCCTATTTGGCTAAAAATCATCAGATCAATGAAGCAAAGGCAGTCATCAGTGAAGAAGCTGGTGAGTCTTCCGTTACCAGTGATGCTGATCGAGACTCGTCAGACCGGACAGGTGCGGCAGAACATGAACAGGATACGGCTGTTCGAGCTGTTGATATGACACAATATATGTAACCGTGCGCAGCTGCGCACAGAGAGAATGCAGTCAGTCTGTTGAAGATTGACTGTATTTTTTATGTATTTATGCCTGAATTGCATTAATTATCTGCAAGGATGATTTTACAGAAACTACACAGAAAGATAGTTGTTCTTTTACAAAGCTTCGCTATTATTGAAAATAAGTTATACAAGTATTTAACGTATATGTTTCAGTTGTAGGAGGAAATGTAGTGATGAATTGGAAAAAGGCAATACTCTGTGCAACTGTCGGCGTCATGACTGCTGTTACTATGGCAGGATGCGGCAGTTCCGGCACGACTGGTTCTGCAGACAAGGACAAGGTTGTGGAAATTGAATACTGGCATGTTGCTTCAGACAGTTTTGGTGGGCAGACTGTCCGCGAACTGGTAGAGGACTTCAATAAAAATCATCCCAATATTAAAGTCAAGGAAAAATTTAACCCTGACATGTATAAAGGGCTGACGCAGAACCTGCAGGCTGCCGTTGCATCGGGGCAGACGCCGGATGTCGTGCAGATGGGCTGGGATTTCCTGAACTATGCAGATGAAAACTTTGAACATGAAGACATTAATAAGATTTTTGCCGATGCCGGCGATCCTGATTTCGTAAAGAATACGTTTGAACCGAATATTGCCAAATTGGCACAGAAAGCAGATGGAACACAGGTAGGCCTGCCGTATTCTCTGTCCGTTCCCGTATTGTACTATAATCCAGATCTGTTTAAAGCAGCCGGATTAGATCCGAACAAGCCGCCTAAGACCTGGCAGGAAGTTCGTCAGTATGCGCAGCAGATTAAAGATAAGACCGGCGCCCCGGCATTCTTCATGCAGGAATATGCCGATACGTGGACCAATCAGGCTCTCGTAGAATCCAATGGCGGCACCATGCTGAAACAGGAAAACGGCAAATGGAAAGCCGGCTTTGATACGCCGGAAGCAGCCGAAGGCTACCAGTTCATTGCCGATATGGTAAAAGACGGCATTGGCCTTCATGCTACGAATGAAGAAGGGTTCCAGGCCTTTACATCAGGCAAGCTGGCCATGGTATGCACGACTATCGGCAAACGGGCCAACTTCGAAAAGAGCTCTCAGTTTAAAGTCATGACGACGTCGTTCCCTGCTTTTGGCAATAAACCGGTCAAGGTTCCGGCTGGCGGCAACTTCCTCATGATTCTCTCCAAAGATCCGGATAAACAGAAAGCAGCCGCTGAATTTGTCAAATATCTGGAATCGGCTGACAGCCTGACGAAGTGGGATACAGGTACAGGCTACCTGCCGCCCCGCAAAGGCATGGACAAAGAAGGACCGTACAAGAAACTGATGGATGAAAATGAAAACGTCCGGAAAGCCATGGAAATGCTTCCCAATGTAACACCGTGGGTCAGCTTCCCCGGCCAGAATGGTCTCCAGGCCGAACAGGTACTCATCGACATGCGTGATGTCGTACTGAACGGCAGTAAATCCGCCGCCGATGCTCTGCATGAAGCAGCTGTGAAGATCGACGGACTTCTGGAAGGATAATCACATCTTTTATACGCAGCAAGACGGACAGGAAAAGCAATGGCGCTCCTTCCTGTCCGTTCTTTTTTAGAAAGGTAGGCATCGCATGAATCCGCTTTCCCGCAAGGGGGCTCTGCTGTTTGTGCCGGCAGCGGGCATTTTCCTCTTATTTTATTACTGGCCTTTGCTGGTCAATATGGTACTGAGTTTCTTTTCCTGGAATATGGTAGGTTCACGGATTAAGTTCGTCGGCCTGAACAACTATCTCGCTGTACTGCAGAGCCGTGAATTTTATCAGGTAGCAGGCAATACGGTCCTGTTTGTCCTGTTCCTGTTAGTATTTAACTTCGTTCTTCCTTATGTATATTCGTATATTATGGCCCATATGCTCCGGCACGGAAAGACCGTATATCGGTCGCTCCTGTTTCTGCCGTCTCTGTTGAGCCTGGCCGTAGCCAGCATTCTGTTCCTGTGGATATATAATCCCCTGGCAGGGCCGATTAATGAAATCCTGTCCCTATTCGGCGTGGCTTCGCCGCGGTGGTTTAAAGAACCTATTGTCGTTATCTTTGCCATTTCTACGATTATTGGCTGGAAAGTATTTGGCTATAACCTCATCCTCATGTTGGCAGCCATGGTATCAGTACCGCGGGAAATGATCGAAGCGGCGCGGCTGGAAAATGCATCAGACTGGGTCATTTTTAAGAAGATTATTTTGCCGCAGACGTCGTCGTCAGCCATTTATGTTTTCGTCATTACTGTCGTGTTTGGCCTGCAGTATGTTATGGTTCCCGTCAACATGCTGACACAGGGCGGCCCGGACCAGGGCAGTGCCAACCTGGTATACGTCATTTATCAGTATGCCTTTGTTTTCTATCAGACCGGCAAGTCGGCAGCTTACGCCGTTGTTACGATGATTCTTTTTGCCCTGTTCCTGTGGTGGCGCAGCCGCGTAGCAGATAAGAAGGTGTACTATGAAAATTAACATGAAAAAAGAAATATCGTGCCAGGTATTACTGGTTATTGCCGTCATCATCTCTTTGTGGCCTGTCGTATTCATGCTGTCGGCATCGTTTAAGGAACTGAATCAGGTCTTTCAGTCGCCTCTCAATCCCCTCCCGTTTCCGGCGACGCTGGACAATTATAAGACCGTTCTCAGCCGTTTTCCTATTATGCAGTTCGTGTGGAACACCTTTTTCATCGCCTTTTTTGTGACCCTGTTTAAATTGCTTACCAGCCTTCTTGCCGGCTTTGCCTTTGTGTATTACCGGTTTAAAGGCCGTGAAATGCTGTTTAACTGCATGCTCATGACCTTCTTCATTCCCATTACGGTGCTGATTATGCCCAATTACCTGTTCATGTCCCATTTGGGACTGCTCAATACGCCGTACGGCGTCATGCTGACCGAGCTGGCCGACGGCATGGGTATTTTTCTCATGCGCCAGGCCATGCGGGGCATACCGAAGGCCCTGCTGGAATCGGCTATCCTGGAAGGCGCCAGTCCCATGTGTATTTTGCGGCGCATCGTATTTCCCCTCGTCCGGCCGTCGGTTATTTCCATTGGCATCATGTTTTTTATTAACTCGTGGAATGAATATTTCTGGCCCCTGCTCATTTTAAAAGATAAATCACAGTATACCCTGTCGTTGGCGATTCAGATGTTTATCAGCGCCGAAGGCGGCAGTGAATGGGGCATTGCCATGGCCGTCGCTGTTTTGACCAGTTTGCCGCCCCTCATTTTGTACATGTTTTGTCAGAAGTTCATCCTCAATACGTTTATGCAGGCAGGAGTGAAAGGATAATGCACAATATTGTCTTTGACCATGTAAGTAAAGCTTATGGTACGAAAGAAGTTATTAAGTCTCTTAATTTTGAAATCAAAGAAGGCGAACGGGTCGTCTTTCTCGGCCCTTCAGGGTGCGGAAAAAGTACGACCTTGCGCATGATTGCCGGCTTTGAAGATATTACGAAAGGCAAGCTCATGATGGGCGGCACGTGCGTCAATGATATGGCTCCCGGTGCACGCAACATTGCCATGGTCTTTCAGAGTTATGCCCTGTTTCCCCATATGAACGTATGGGATAATATCGTCTTTGGCCTGAAGATTCAGAAACTTCCGGAAGATGAAATAAATAAACGGGCGAAAAATGCCCTGGAAATGCTTCATCTCGAAGGATATGAAGAACGGCCGGTCCGTTCCCTGTCAGGCGGACAGAAGCAGCGTGTTGCCCTGTGCCGGGCTATTGTCAAACATTCGCCGTATTTTCTGCTGGACGAACCGCTGTCCAATTTGGATGCTCAGCTTCGTCAGCGGGCCCGGCAGGAACTGGTAAAGATTCACGAAGTAAACCGCTCGACCATGATTTATGTTACGCACGATCAGGTAGAAGCTATGACCGTAGGGCAGCGCATTGCTGTACTGCACAACGGCATGCTCCAGCAGATTGCGGCGCCGCAGGAAATTTATGAAAATCCGGCCAATACCTTTGTCGCTTCTTTTATCGGCTCGCCGGCTATGAATCTGATGACGGGCAATGTGAATTTTGATCGCATGGTTCTGGGTTCCAAGACCGTTCAGCTGCCGAAAGGGCTGGATACCTTCCTTGGAAGCGGTTCCGTCATCGTTGGCGTCCGGCCGGAAAATGTCCGCATTGTTCCTGATGGAGAAGCCATGCTGAAAGGCGAATGTCAGTATACGGAAAACACGGGTAATTTGCAGACAATTCTCCTGCATCTTCCTGATCAGACGAAAGTGTTTGTCCAGGCCAGCGGCGAACCGTACCACATTCATGTCGGCGAAACAGTAGGACTGGCTTTTTCCTGGGAAGATGTACGCTTTTTCAGCGATGAAACAGGCGAAAACTTATATGTCCGTGAAAAGGGGGCAGCGCAGCATGGCAGCCATTGAAATCAGTGATTTAGTATTTCCCGCTTTCAATAAAAGCGAACTGATGCATATTCCGAAAGAATATGGCATTGAATTATTTTATGAATTTGGCGGCAATGCATACTGGGACGGAATTATACAGTGTCTGCAATGTCAGGACCGTTCCCTGTCTCTCCACGGCCCGTGCGTTACCGTTAATCTGGCCGACGCAGAGGACCGGGAATATCTCCGCCGTTACGAAGAAGCCTTTGCATACGGCAAAAAAGTCGGCGCTTCTTTTATCGTCGTCCATACGAATGAACACTGGTCCGGCAATGCAGAGGCGCTGCGGCCCATGGTCATACAGCGGCTCCATGAAATTGAAGGTATTGCTGAAAAAACGGCCGGCCCGGCAATGGTCATCGAAAATGTAGGCCTTAAGGAATATAATTTGTTCAACGAACAGCAGTATATCGATCTGTTTGCCCAGTTTCCTCATGCAGCCTCCCTTATTGACGTAGGCCATGCCCATGTTAATGGCTGGAATATTCCCCGCGTCGTTCAGATGCTGAACAGCCGCATCCATGCATTTCACCTGCACGACAACGACGGTCAGGGCGATCAGCATTTGCCCATTTTTTCCGGAACCATACACTGGCAGGACCTGATGGCCGCTGTCCGCCAGTATTCTCCGCAGGCAACGCTGGTACTGGAATATGCAAACGGCGATTTCGCCAGGGCAGAACAGCTGCTGATTCACGTTCAGCAACTTCGCCGGGCCCTGCAGTTTTAAGTCATATAAACAGCAAATATCCCCTTGGACAGATCTGGCAAGATCGTCTAAGGGGATATTTGTATATGGCCGTATTGTTTATATCCAGCCGAATTTCAGGCACGCATGGAGAATGCCGCCTTTATCGTTGTCATCTGTGACATAGTCAGCCCGGGCTTTCAGTTCCGGCTTGGCATTGCCCATGGCGACGGAAAAGAAGGGCTTGCGGAACATGGACAAGTCGTTGAGGCCGTCGCCAAAGACGACAGCGTCTTCCGGCCTGCCGCCAATGCGTTCGAGCATGCGGAAAATGCCGCGGCTCTTATCGGTCGGCTCGACGAGATAGGTGTGATCCAGATAGGTCAAATGGGGTAACCCGTGATGGTCCGGTTCCGGATCTCCTTCCTGCGGCCGGGCATAGGTGATTTTGTATATGTCGGTCAGGTCGTCGATGGCGACAGGATGGACGACGGTGCGCATGTAGTTGTTGGGATCGGCATGGGGAAAGGTTTCGTACGGCGTATAGCGATTCAGCGTATTGTCGCACACGACGGCCCAGGGAAGATGGCGTTCATCGAGTTCATGGAGCAGGGCTTTGCAGTTATTCAGCGGCAGTCCTTCCATTTCCAGCACCTGACCGTCGATGGACAGGCTGTTGCCGCCGTCTGAGACGACTGCGGGAATACCGTAGTGATCTGCAAAGTGCTGTGCATCGCACTGCAGACGGCCGGAAGCTATGGAGACGAAATGGCCCTTATGCTGAAGCAGGCGCAGACAATACAGCGTATCAGCAGGAATGATGCTGGAAATGTCCAGACCCAGTGTGCGGTCAATGTCAAAGAAAAAGTATTTTTTATCCATCATAATCCTTCTTTCGGTGATATAGTTGTACAGTATTCAGCCATTTCTTTTTATTATATCGCATTTAAGGCCGGTCAAAAAGGGAAAAACAGGCGAGGCTGCAGGATTTTTCGGATTGAGCATTGACAGATGCGGGGTATGTTCTTCATAAT
>NZ_CATWFF010000020.1 GCF_958350005.1 uncultured Megasphaera sp.
ATTCTTTCTTAGATGTTTGCATATTCCATGCAGTCATAATCTTAAATTTCTTTGTTAATAACTGGACACATCACTTTCATTATTTTTTAAATCCTCCGCTAAAGACTTGGCCTTAGAATCGAATTCTGAACTTTGAAAAACAGTCTTAATATACCCGTCTAAAATATACACCCACCCAAGGGAACTACCATATATCTCATTTCTTCCGTTATATCTAGTTATAGATATAACAGCTTTTTCTATTAATGAAATAGCCGTTTCTTTTGTAACTCCATGATTTCGCTCATGATTGATATGATTATCATCAAAGGATATGGTATGAAGATTTATCTCTTTAGGTGGATAATGCAATTTTTGGAATTTAATCCCAATTTTCTTTAAACTGCTTTCTATTTTCGTTTTAATTATAGCATTTCTCTTGTCTTCCTGCCACTCTTCCAGTGTTTTCGTCTTGTCGACATACACAGTTTTCCAGTCTTCATACTGCATATTTGCCGGTACATAGACGGTCTTGCCCGTCTGTTGGTTTCTGGCTGCCCGTGTGCCTGTCTTTGCCTTCCCCGGCCCATACAGGCTGCCGGCAATGGTGGAACGGCAGTTCGGATGCAGCGGCGGTACGTTGGTTCCCGAGGCTGCTTCTGATACGGGGTATACATGGCCGTCATGGGCCCGGCAAATGGCCGATGTGCGCCGGTCCAGGGTAGCAATGAAACGGAAGTACTTCATGCCCGCATCGTGGATGCTGTCCAGCGCTGCCTGGTTATGGACGTAGTTCATTTCTGTCCGCACGAGACGGCGGGCGTTGCTGATGCCGACGTTCATGCGCGTGGCAATACGCTTCGAGATTTTTTCGACGCTCTCGCCGCGATGCACGGCTGTCAGCATTTCGTCTTTGATGGTCTTGGCCAGCAGCTTCTGGTTCTTCCAGATACGCTCGCTGTAGTTCTTCCCGCTCCACCGCGTCCGCAGCACATCTTCCAGCGCCTTGGAATCGACTTTTGACACGGCGTTTTTCAGCTCTCCTGCCTTAGCAATATCGTAAGTACCGCGATAGTAGTTATCTTTGTACGCCTCGGTCAGAAAATCGGTCATGTCTTTGGAGGTTTTACGCCCCAGCCTGTCCAGCTCCTGCAGTGTTTCGCTGTATAGCTTGTCCAGGCGGCTGATGCGGCTGCGCATGGCCAGCGTATTCAGCTCTCGCTCCAATCCTTTATCGCCGCTGTCCTGAATCTGCTTCAGGTACGCTTCCATGCTCATGCGCCACTGGCGAAATTCTTTCCCTGTCAGCAGTTTATACGCTTCAGCAATACTCAGCTCATTATCCACCGCAAAACGCCCATATAAGGCGGCAATATCAGTCTGGATGCGGCTCAGTGAAGCCTGGTAATAGTCGGCCAGCTGTGCCTCGATTGTTTCCTGGCAGATTTTGTGCCAGTATTTCTCCCGCTCTTCTGCCCGCTGCTTCCAATAGGCTTCACTGTCCATGGCTCATCCTCCTAGCCCAGCTTATGCTTCAGCGCTACCATACGAATCTGCTTCGGTTCATAGACCCGCTTCCAGTTATCCGGATTAGCCAGCTCTGCCCGGGACGGCGATTCTACGTTTTCTCTGGCCACGTTCTGCCATGCAATTCCACGAGGATGCATAATGAAGCAGTGACGATTGTACAGCATGTTGACGCCGGCACCTACGTCGGGATCTCGTCTTGTTTCTGTACGGACAAAGCCGACCGGATTGCCTTCACCAAAGGCCACAGCACCCTGGCCGAAGAGATACGTCGTATACACCTTGTCAGCACCTTCTCCTTCTACGGGGCAGCCATCATCGACAATGACCCGGCGATCCTGATAGGTTTCAAATTCAACAGAATTGCTGTCACGCTGGGTGGTAATCAGGTTCTGTTTTTTCAGGTATGCCTTGGTTGCCGAGTGCATAGCTACCGCCGTCAGCTGGTCCTGTGCATCGCCCAGGAGCTGCAGGGCATCAATGAACACAGATGCCGAAATGTAAGCCGCTGTTTTCGTGCCGCCGGAAATATCCAGTACATGATCGGCCATAGTCGGTGCTGCAAACACGCCTTTCAGCAGATTAATCAGCTCCGCCTGATATTCACGGGCCCAGTACCGGGATACAAGGTCAGCAATAGCCTTCATGGGGTCCGAGCCGGCAAGAGCTGCGGCCAGGGACGTAGCAGACCATTTCTGCTGCCGCATGATGGTCGTCGATACGTCTTTGTTGGACGTAATTTTCTGGAATTCAATCTGTTTCCCTTCAATGATGTTCTGCGATTCTCCTGTCAGGTCTTCGAAGAACGGCATATTATGCGTGCGTGCCGCTTCCGATGCCAGTCGAGTGAATTCAGGGCTCGTCGAAATGATGCCGGACGAGTACAGCGCAGATAATTCCATCGTACGATTGATTACGTACGGGTTAAATAATTCCGGCACAATAATGTCGGTAAGTGTTGTTCCTGCCATTAGTCAGTTCCTCCAATCGTAATATTGGCAGCCGCGGCCAGGGCCTGCGCCTGCTTGGGATTTTCTTTAAATAAACGGCCCTGTTCTGTCAGGTTAAAGGTTTCCTTGGCAAAGGGATTTGTCGGCCCTCCGCCATTGCCGCCATTGGGCTTATATTCCGGCGGCTTTTTATCTTCCTTGAACAGAAAGGGCTTCGCTTCTCTGATTGTCTTGAGTTGTTCGTCAAGGCCGGCGACTTTTCCGTCCTCGCCGAGGACGAGTTTATCTTTATCAAACAGCCCGGCCACGATATCCGCATCCTGGGCACTGCCGGCAACCGCTACCTGAATGGCAGCCGTCAGCCGCAGGTCTTTCATCTTGGCTTCTGCTTCTGCTGCATCGGCCTTGTTTTTATCCTGCAGCTCTTTAATCTGCTTTTTCAGGGCTTCGTTGTCGCCAGTATTCTTTTTCAGTGTTTCCAGCTGCTTATCCCGTTCGGATACGGTCTGCTGCAAGGTCTTCTTTTCCTCGTTGACCTCATTAAAACGAGATTTCGGCACATAGGCGCCGTCTAAAAAAGCGGCCACCGTTTTTGCGGCGTCCGCTTTCTTGTCTTCTGCAATACCTAAATTGGCAATCAATTCTTCCGTTGTCATATAAATCTCCTCTCCGGTTTTTACCGAGGTAACCTGCCTCGTCTGTTATCATACGAGTTACGAATTCGCGTTAATCACGCCGGCAGCCCGCAAGGCTGTCAAAATTGCATTGACAGATGTACGCAGCGCTGCCGCATCCGCCCCGTCTGCCACATCGGCAATAGCTGCCTGCTTAGTAATTCCCGGGTCGCCCTTGTCCCCCTTGTCGCCTTTATCACCCTTAGGGCCAGCAGCACCGGCAGCACCAGTCTTACCAGCAGGGCCAGCGGGTCCGGCTGCGCCTGCTGCACCAGTATCGCCTTTATCGCCCTTGTCACCTTTATCGCCTTTAGGGCCTTGTTCTCCCTGCGGCCCCGGTGTCATAGCTCTGGTATTGGCTGCTTCAATCCCCGTTTCCATGTTGTTCAGGGCATCAGCTGTAATCACGTCGCCGGTCGCCCATGTCTTTTTTGTGTATGCCATCTCTGTTTCCTCCTGTTTATGCGCTTACAACTGCCTCGCCAACGACGGCCGTACCCACAATAGGATCGGCGCCGCTGGCAGGTACTTCAAATTTTTCTCCAGTCTCACAACATTCCTGTATCATGCGGCAAATTTCGTACTCACTGTACCCCTTTACCACTGAGACCGGGAAATCTTCATCAAATTGTTTAATGTATCGTAACAACCACTTATACATCGCCCTCACCTCCCTCATCATTCATGTCGTCATACAGGTTATCTCGTTTGGCCTGTTCCTCTTCCTCTGCCTGCAGCTCTTTTTCCTCATTCTCGACGTTGTCTACAAAGGGGTGATTCTTCAGAATCGTCTTGCGGGAAATAATCCCCTGCGACTTGCTGCACATATCGACCAGTTCCGCATCATTGCGAATCGACGTGCGTGTCCAGGTCTGCGTAATGGATGCGGCCGACTGCCCATGGAACTGCAGGATAGCCCGTACCAGCTCAGCAAAACCCAGACGGAACTCTGTTTCCATCATGCCGGCTTTCAGCTCCAGCAGTGCATACAGGAATTTCATGGCTTCGCCGCTGGTTGCGTCCAGTCCCTGCTGCTGCGGGTCCACGCCCTGCCCCATATCAAAGATGGATTTACGTGTCAGTTCCAGCATTTTATCCCGCGCTTCTACTGGAATGTCAATGGTAAGGGTAGACACGCCGCTGGCATCGCTGCCGCCGTTGTTATCCAGGTTGATGGCTTTATAGTACTTGATATTCTTCAAAAAGCCTTCCAGGTCTTCGCCGCCGTAGTTGGTCAGAACAAAGATGACTTCCTGCACATCTTCCAGATCATTCATAAACCCGCTGTATGTCTTATCATAGGCGTCGATCAGCGGCTTGACCTGATCTAAATCGCTCGTACGCAGATTATTATTGCCAAATGGGATAAAAGGCACACGGCCAAAGTCGTGGCGGTATTCGTTTGCTGCATCAGACAGGCCGGCGTCGTAAAACTCCGTAAAGCATGGCCAGTCCATGAGGCCCTCCTGCACGGTATCGCTGACCCGTTTGCGAAAAGCCTGGCACTCCGTATCGGTCCAGTATTCATACACGTCGTACTGTTCGCCTGTGTCGTCTATATCTGAGTATACCCGCAGTACTGCCAGCAGCGTATGGTCCAGCCTGGGCGACCAGACAGGAATAATCTCGGCCGATGGTACAACGCCCCAGCCAAATCCGTTACTGTCCTGCCAGTAATGCACCCAGGCAATACCGGCATTGCTGGCATTGACGGCCAGGTCCTTGCAGCGTTTGGAAAAAGCATCGCCCAAATCATGAGTAATCAGCTGATTTTGTGCGTCATTCTGTACATCGAATAATGGCGGTGCCGTAAACATATAGGCCACTTTCTGGTCTACCAGCAGCTTATAAAAGCTGTGGGGCAGACGATTGTCTGCTTTCCGCTGCGGATTCTGTACGTCATCACTTTTCTTCGTTTTGTCCAGCAGGATATCATTCTGCACCCTGTAGTATCGCTCAGCCGTCCAGGCATGATTCATAAAGTCTGCATGCCCTTCTGTATATTGGGCGATTAACTTCTTTGCACCTTGTATATCCAATCTCTTCACCTACTTCAAAATGCGGATTCGTGCCCGCGGCATATCCCGTTCCATGGCATAGCGTGTAGCATCGATGGCGTGATTGTCCTTATCCGGATAAGATGAAATAAACTGGCCGTCCCGATTCCGTTCATATTCATAATTGACGAATTCCCGGTACGTATTGGGGCATCGCCGTTTATCAATATAAATATGTGCCAGGTTCTGCAGCCATTTCATGCCGTGGTCTACGCTGTCCGGACCTTTCCGGGCCCCTGTAATCGAAAGGCCATAATCCCGCATTTCCGCGATGGATTTGGGTTCTGCACTGTCGGCCGTAATCCGTCGTCCCTTCGACTTCTGCTGTATCCGTTCAGCTGCCTGCCGGTTCGTCAGTTTCTGCTGGTATATCTCATCGAAAATATACAGCTCTTCGTGTTTGGCGTCGTACTGCATGGCGACGTAAGCCAGCGGGTCTACGGCAAATCCGAAGTCCAGACCGTCATGAAGGCGGTCAAACTGACTGACTTGCTCGTTCGTCATGGCCATATCTTCTACATTTTCAAAAACAGCGCCGCCTGTACCCGTCACTTCGCCAAGATACTCGTGATTGTAGGCCGTCTCATTTTTCGCCTTCAGCTTTTCTGCTTCCAGTAAAAACTGCTCTCCCAGCCAGGCCGGCGGAACGCCCAAATACGTCGAGTGGTCAACC
Organism: uncultured Megasphaera sp.; assembly: GCF_958350005.1. Classification (GTDB taxonomy): domain Bacteria; phylum Bacillota; class Negativicutes; order Veillonellales; family Megasphaeraceae; genus Megasphaera. The sequence goes on from NZ_CATWFF010000020.1 coordinate 5,861, forward strand.
AGGCGGTCCGCATCGTCAAGAAGCTGCTCTTCGTTGACCCAGTTGTTCCGGCTTTTCGGTGGATTGAAGGAATAAAAGCACCAGTAAGCCGGGCCGCCGCGCAATAAAGACTGGTTTAAATTGCGGATTTCATCCATGCCGGCAAACTGATCCAGCTCTTCGTACCACACTAGGCCCACATAGCCAAAGGGAAGTTTCAGCGATTTAATTTTGCTTTTGTCGTCAACACCAAGAAACAGGATTTTCTGCCCTGTCTTGCTATAGGTCATTTCCGGCGGCGACGTGCGTGTCTTGAAATACGCAGTCAGTCCCAATGATTCAATAGCCCATTCCAGCTGGGGAAATACGGAGTTCCGCAGCGTATTGCCTACCTTACGCATGACTACGGCGTGGCAGTCAGGATGCCGCAGGAGCTGAAGAATAAGCTCAATACTGATGTAACTGGATTTTGTGCTGCCCCGCCCGCCTTTAAGCCAGTAGTGGGTATAGGCATGCTGGTTGCACGCGCGATGGACGCCGGCAAAATGCGGCGCTACCAATGTGGATACTCTAATCTGCATGTCCATCCCCTCCTAAATCATCAATAATCTGTATAGCCTCTTCGCTGCCCGTATCCTGCATAGCTGATACTTCGGCTTTGAGTTTTTCATTCCGCAGCCGCTGCTCTTCTACGTCTAATTTCAAGGGATACCGCTTCAACAGCAGCTCAGCCGCTTTCAGCCTGTCCCTGGCGCTGATCTGCTTTTTGACAATCTTCGTTTCTGACCCGCCATCGCCATTCAGCTCAGATACAACAACTTCTTCCCGTATCTGTCCCCGCATGGCTGCTGTCAGGTGCTGCATAATTTCTTCCGGCGTCGCTGTCTTCAGCTTTTCGATCTCTTTCATGCGGCTGTCAATAGCTTGTTGGATGGCAGGTTTTAGCAGGTTTTCTTGTCCCGTCACTCGTGCTGTTTTCTCGCTGTATCCAGCCCGTCTTGCTGCTTCTGTTGCATTTCCTGTTTCAATATAGGCCTCAACAAATCGCCGCTGCCGTTCCGTCAATTTCATTACATGCTTCACCACCGCCTAGCCTAGTTTTTTCCCAACAAAAAAGAGACGCCGTGTTTGCCACAGCATCTCTTTTTTCTAATATCTCAGTATATAGTCTATCATGTCAAGGGTGGGGATGGTAGGGGATTTCCGAAGTGAGTTTGTAAAATTTTTTTGAAAATTTTCGTTCAAACTCTTCAAGAGCTCTTTTGTGCAATGTTTGCCGTACATGGTCCTCTGTTTTATCCATCACCATCGCAATTTCCCGCCATGTTTCATCGCCGATATACCGCCCCAATAGCACGATGCGCAGATTCCGTTCCTCGATACTGTCAATCTGCTGTAATACTGTATCTTCATACTGGCGGTACTGTGACACAATATTCTTCTGTCGCTGCAGTTGCTTTTTGAACCTCTCGAAATCTTCTGCACTCCAAAAACTTTGCTGACTGGTTCTTCCGGTGTCAGGCGATATGCGCCCTGTAATTTTTTCAGATGGTCCGGAAAACATTTCCCGTTCCATCCGCCGGATCAGCTTACTCCGCTGCTGTATCTCAGCGGGAATATCCTTGTACTGTGATAAATACTCATCAGCTGTCATTGTCATCCCTCCCTGTTTGACATTGCTTCATATCAGGCTCCTGCATGGACTTCCACTTGCTCAGCGTATGCGGACTGCATTCACAACAGGGATAGTCCTTGGTATGGCAGTGGGCGTACACACACGTATTGCAGCTTACTTCTGCGTTATCCATATATCTTCAGCTCCCCATATTGTTTCTCCCATGATTCAAGATACTGAAATTTCTGCCCGCATTCCAGTGCCATACACTTCATAAATTCTGGGATACGTACCTCCCCTTCCAAAATAATACCGGCATAAAACTTCAGCTTCTCCTGCAACCAGCGTAGACGCCCCTGGCGAAAGCCAAATACATCCCATAGCGCATACAGCATCAGTGTATACGTATACTCCATACCAGCCTCAGCCCCAGTGCGTTCTGCCTTACCACTAATACCAAGGGCCTTTTTGATCCAGCGAATAAAATCCCGCTTCAACTGCAAATCCAATCCTGCATCATCAAGCTTGTCCCGATAACCTATATACCGGTCACCATTATGATTGATATGTTGGCTATATCCATCAACAAGGTTCTCGATTCTGGCAAATCTACCTCGGCCAAAACCATACTTGTCATGTAAGGCCTGATAAATTAATACCTCCGTGCTGACAATCGCCGCATTGGCAGCCGTATGTCGCCGGGCTTGATTCGATAGGTACATTCCCATCCCTCCTATTCTCCTAATCTGCCCTGCTGATATGCCGCTGCCGGAATTACTTTCCCCTGCTGTTCGGCAATCCGCAGGTTCTTTAATAATGCAATTACTTCATTCATATATCCGGCAAGCGGTGCTTTCGTGTCGTCATAGGCCTGCCGGTCTTTCCATCCATGCCCGCCAATAATCGGTTCTATTCGATACCCATAGGTAGGGTCTTGAACCAATATAGACCCATTACAGCGCAGGAAGCACAATACATCAGCCAGTTCCGCCGAGTAGAACGGCGCATGGAAGAATAACCACATCCATTGATAATGATCGCCCGGATGATAATCTTTAAATTCGTCCGTATAATCATTGACCGGCCATTGTGCCGGATTTCGCTGTGCTTCGACCTTCAAAACGAGATTCTCTGTCAGTTGTATAATAGTAGGGTCCCGCTCCAACGTTTTAAGTTTTGGCGTTTCCCACTCTGACAGGATTTCGGCAAACGCCGATTTCACACGCTGCAAATCCATCATATTGCCTCCCTTTTTTCTGTTCCCCCTCAGAGTGGGAACAACTACAGTGCCAAAACCCTAGTATTTATGCGGGTTTTCAGGCCCAAGAAGTTGTTCCCACTAATTTTCAAAAGGGTATGTGTATTTTTAAAACCACCCTTACCCTTATAGAGTTAAAGGGTAGGTAGTAAAATCTTACGTTTAATATATAAGTAGTGGGAACAGTGGGAACAATCTATATCTATACCCTATAATCCGCTTGTTTACTGGCTTCATCCTGTTCCCACTCTTCCAAAAATTAGTGGGAAAAAATGCCCACTCGCAAAATTAGCGGGAACAAGCTAAAACAGCGGTTTCTGCCTGCCTGCGTCAGAAATACTGATAACTCTTACCAGTTGGCCATTTATATCACGCATACGTCTGCGATATCGTACTTTACCTGACGACGGTTCTGATTCGGTGTCGATTTTCCCGGCCAGAGCGAACTCTTTCAGAAGCTTCGCCGGACTAAACCCATTGTCTTCCATGGCCTTTGTCAGCCCCTCAGGGTAAATACAGAGCTTATTGTCCTTCCAAAATCCAAGCAGCGGCGGCGTATACCGGTCGTCTGGCGTACGGATAAACTTGGATGCGTTGGCACTGATCCAGTTTTCCACAAACTCCCAGGCCCGCGCCACATCCGATAGCTGGTCCTTCGTCGGCAGGGATCTCATAGCCTGTCCTGCCATAGCCAGCGCTTCCTGCATGGCTGTATTCGCCTCTTCGCCGAACAGCCACAGACTGACGAGATAGTCCGTCGTCGCCAACAGGCTAACGGCAGATAAATGGGCTTCGGAATATCCCCAGAAGTGCTGTGACAGGTATGCTGCCACATCGTTATACACGACACCGACGGACGCTTTATCCTGCAGCACGTCGTCCATAAACCGCGGCCCGGCAATACCGTACTGGTCGCTGATATGGCATTTTCTGGCCAACTCATCTGGCAGAATAGGCGACGTGTTGATTTCAAGAACCCGGTTCTTGACGCCCTGAATAGAGTTTTCCTTGGTCAGTGGTTCTTCGCCGTTGGCAATGCCGATAACACGCCACGACGCCGTCCGCTGCAGGCCCGTTTTGCTGGCCCGGCCCTTGCCTTTGCCGCCTTCCAGCATGTAGGCAATATATTCCAGCTGTTCCTGCTTGTCTTTACCGCCGCCGGCAACCTGTCGTTCATTAATGCCGACAGGGAAATCCGACGACAGCTGCAGCTTTCGTTCCAGCCCGTTCTTCGTTGTCAGAAACGACGTCATGAGCTGATCTGGGATTCCCCATGGCGACAGGGCAAACTTAATGGCTGCCGTCTTACCGCCGCCGGACGTCCCCCAGAAATAGAGCAGGAAGTTCCGGCGATGCGGCGAAATGCGCAGCAGCGGCGCCGCAAATCCGGCAGCAAGCACCAGGCGGGCATAGGGATGCTGACGGACCTCGCAGGCAAGCTGTTTCCAGCCTTCCAGTGTCCCTGATTCAACGAAGGCTGATGTCATATCGCCGTCATCGTCCAGCTCAATCCGATAGGACGTGCGCTGCGGCAGTACAAATTCCGTCTCATGATTGCGCCAACCCAGGCGGGACACGCTGTATTGCAGTGGAATACGCTGTACATTGATGTTTCCCAGGTCCTGCAGGTATTTCACCAGGTACTTACTCGACTCCGACGTCACATCGATGCCGTAATCGGCCAGCTTGATGATACTGCGGCTATTGAAAACAGTACTGCGGGCCTGGACGACGCGCCGCCATTGACGATAATACTGAAAGCACAGCTCGACCTTTTCCTGGTCTGTATCGACATTGAAGATGCGCGCCGTCAGGACGATCGGCGAACCGCTGGCTAAATTCCGCTTTTCGCCGTTGTTTTCCGTCTTCTGTATCTGCTCTATGCCATGAGCAGATACAGCGAATCCCGGCGGGATAATCAGGTCAATAGGGCAGTCCGGAAGAATGCGCTGCGTCGTAACATCCCGTGCGTTATCGCCGGCCTCAGCATGGTCTTTCGGGACGACATGCATATGCTGCTGCCTCTGTTGTGCAAGGGCCTTGGATAAATCATTCAGATTGACATGCCCCTTGCATCGATCTTTGAATCTGGCAAACTCCATGCTGTCCTTGTCCTGCAAGAGTGCCAGGCTCCCCATGACCTCCGGTGTAAACACCGCGTCTGCTGTCGGAATGGAAATATCACGGACGACAGCCCGCGCCTTGGGGATGGCCGCCAGGGACCATGACGACGGACATTTTACCTGACACGCATCGCAGCCGGTGAAGTGCAGCGTCTTCTGGATATATTCGCACGTTGCCGGCGCCATATGTTCCAGGGCCTCGTCAATTTTCTCCTGCACCTGCCGCTCATCGTATCGGCGGCGGTCAATTCGGGACAACTCGTGACAAGCCGCAACGCCGTCGGACGCCCTGGCCACATTCGTCAGCATGGCCAGCCACTCGTCATAGGAAATCGTTGCCGCATCAATCTGGCAGTGCTGCAAAAACCGGCAGTTTGCCAGCATATATTTGGCGTTGCCGTCCGTTTCACGCCGCTTAAATGTCGCTTCCCGTTTTTCCGTCTTCTTTGGAATCTCAACGGCCAGATTTGACAGCAAATCGTAGTCATACCGCAGGTCATAGGATGCATCGATGACCTCACACTGTACAGGATCACTCTTGTAATTGTACGTACCAGGAACCCGCAGCACGCGGGACAGGTCCGCCACAGGGTCAATGTGCCATCCCTTGCGGCTGGCCCGATTACGAAGCAGCTGCTGTACCTTTCGGGCTGCCGCCATGACATCCTGTCGGTTTTCATCTGTAATCGTAATGGGCTCATCCAGCAGCCAGTATACGTGGAGACCATGACCGGAACTGACAACGACAGACGGCGGCAGGTTCTCCGGTATCAGCGACAGCGCTGATGGAATATCTGGCGGCAGGTTGGTTTTGGCGTGAGAAGCAGCGTCGGCAATATCAATGTCAGCCCAAAAGGTGCCTAACTGATACACATCATCCTGTTTCGCCCGCAATAGAATGGACTTTAGCGGCGTTCGCACAGCACCGAGCGAATAAAACACGTCCATATGCTGTGTTGTAAGCGCTGCGGCCTTGTCCATCATCTCCGCGGTCTGCGACACAGGAAACTGATGCGACAGCTTTTTCTGCGGCGTCCACAGATAGACGTAGCCGCTCATGCCTTTATATATAGCATCTAAAAATGTAGTATCCATACTTATCGCATCCAGACTAATTCTTGTTTCGCCCGCGTAATTGCCGTATACTGCCAGCGCGCCTGAAATAAAGGATCACTCCCTGACGGCCAGCTATCGTCGAACACAACAATGCGGTTCCATTCACTTCCCTGCGCTGCATGGCAGGTAATGCAATAGGCAAACTGAAAAATAAGTTTCCGCATCCACCGGCGCTGATCGGCGTCGCAAAACAGCGATTTCGGCTCAAACACGAGGTCTTTGAAAACACCGCGGTAATCGCCAATAGGGATAAAATCCATGACATGGTCATACGTCACATGGGGCCGTTTTCCCCGCCACGGCGTTTTTATACGGTGTTCCTCTTCACGAATATGTCGGCAATACCCAATCATGCCGTTTACCAGGGGGTACGTGCCCGTTCCGCCTTCGAGGATGCTGCTCCAGTCATTTCGCTTGCAAATCAGCTTTTCCATTGATTCCGGCAGATCCTGGCTCATGTGCCCCAAAATCATGCGCGCCTTGGCATTCAGAGCCTGAATCGTCGCGTTGCGGCCGGCAATAATCTGCCCGGCCCAGGGAAGTATCTGCGGCAAGTCTGTATCCATCATCGATTTCGGCAGCTGGTATATGACGCCGCTGACGGACTCATCCGGAAGTAACGGAATGCCTTTGCGGATCTTGTCAGCCAGGTGCGGGATAGCGCTGCCCGAATCTTGCCGGACAATCTCATCCAGAATAACATCCGGATGCTGCAGCAGCTCCGATTCCTCATCGCAGACCGGCGGCAGCTGGAATGGGTCGCCAATCGCAAGAATGGGAATATCAAACGAGCGTAAGTCATTCAGCATCTTTTTCCCGACCATCGAGGCTTCGTCGACAATAATCAGTTTCGGCTTTGGATTCAGCCGTTCTTTCAGCGTCGACACAACCCGCTTTCGCGGACCGCCTGGCGTGTTGACAGTGACTGTGTCGACGTCATAAATCAGCGAATGAATCGTTTTGGCACACATGCCGTTTTGCCGCATCACCAGCGCCGCCTTGCCAGTAAAGGCGCAAAATGCCGTATTCTCACCAGCCAGCTCATCAGCAATAGCCTGGGCTGTAAAGGTTTTCCCCGTTCCTGCGTAGCCGGCTAATTTAAATATCTGTGTATTGCCGTCTTTATACCATTTTTTTGCCTTGTTCAGCGCGTTTTGCTGTTGTCCGTTGAGCATGGTTCACTCCTCCCCTGTAAAATGCAGGCCGCATCCTCTACGGTCCGGGCAACGCCGGCCCAGGCCCCCTGCTGCTGCAGGAAGGCAAGCATTTCTTTCTGCTTGACACTGACCCGGCCCGTCTTCTGCTTCACTTCGACGGCCGCAAATACGGCAATCCGTTGGCCGACCATATCCGGCGTAATCGTTACCGGCACGAAACCAAACAAGTCGGGAAATCCGACAGGCAGGCCCGTCTGAAAGGGCCGCGGATTGGAAAGAACCAGCGTATTGCTGCCCGGCGTCAGATTCATATGCTGTGCGTCGCCTGTCCATCCGCGTCCGACATTACCGCGGAACAACGTGCCCAGTTGGTTTTTCGATATATACAGTCGTATTTTATTCTGCAAATCATGTTCTCTTGTCATGCCTATCTCCTATCCTTTAATGCCTTTCACGTGGGCCATTTTAGACACCCAGCCCAATTTATAGCCCCGTGCAATGGCAATCGATTCCAGTTCTTTCTTCGTCTTCGCCCGGCCAATTTCCATCCGTCGTTCCCGCTTGATGCGGGCAATTTCCTGCAAATCCCCGTCGGCCTGCTTGAGTTCCCGGGCAGCCGCCGGCTTTGCATATCCGCAATACGGGCATACTCGCAAATGCGACTCATAGACCTGGTAACATTTTTCACACATCGTAATCGGTACCGTTGTGCCGGACCGCTTCCGCTTCGGCTTGACGTCCAGCGTCCATTCCCGATCTTCATCAGGAAGCCCGTGACGGAAACAGTTGCCGGCATGGTCGATAATGACGGCGACTTTATGGGGATTCTCCGGATCGGGGCGCATAGCCCGCATGGCCTGCTGTATGTATAACGTCAGGGATTGCGTCGGCCTGGCCAGAATAACGGCTTCCATACCAGGCACGTCAAACCCTTCGCCGAACAAATCGACATTGCACAGGACCTTGATTTCTCGACGGCGGAACCGCTCGATAATCGCATTTCGCAGGGATTTATCCGTGTCTCCGTCGACATGCTGCGCCGGAATTCCGGCTTCCCGGAACAGGGCCGCCACATGCTCGCTGTGCTTTCGCGTGACGCAGTAGCAGCAGGCCTGTTTCCCATCAGCCAGTTTCCGATAGTTCTCTACAATATCGCCGATAATGTCGGCGTCGTTTACAGCCTGTTCCAGCTCCGATTTGACATAATCGCCCATCCGGCTGTGCACAGCGCCCATATTGGCCTTGCTGGGCGGCGCAAAATACCGGTACGGTGCCAGATTGCCCCACTCGATCAGCTGTTGTACGGACGGCCCCATAATCAGCGTATCAAACACGTCTCCCAGTCCCGAGCCGCCCAGGCGCGCCGGCGTTGCCGTTACACCGAGAACATGGGCCTCAGGATACCAGGACATAATCTTTCGCCACGTAGCAGCCGTTGCATGGTGCGCTTCGTCGATGACAATAAACTGGACGTCTGGAAGCTGCTCCAGCCGTTTGGCCACGGTCTGGGTACTGCCAATCTGTACCGACTGCGAAGCGTCCATAGGAACGCCGGATGCAATCACGCCGTGATGGATGTCCATAGATTGAAACGTCCGGTCCGCCTGATCCAGCAGTTCTTTGCGGTGTACGATGAACAGCGTCCGCACGCCCTGCAGTTGTGCCTTTGCAATCATCCAGCCAACCATAACGGTCTTACCTGCGCCACAGGGGGCTACAGCGCATACACGCCGCGCCCCCTGTGCATAGGCATCCCATACAGCCTGTACTATTTTCGTCTGATAGGGCCGTAAGGCAATCATTAGAACGGTGCTCCCTGCGTATTAGGCTGGGCATACGGCGGCGTTGCAGGCGTCGCAGGAGCTGACGGCGCAGGAGGAGCCGGATATGCCGGCGGCATCGTATACCCTGTTGCCGTAGCAGGAGCTGGCGGCGCAGGTGGTGCAGCATAGGGCTGTGCGGCTGGCTGCGGCGTTGCCGGCGGCTGCGCGGCGTATCCCGCATTGCCATACGTCGGTGCCGGCTGCCCCTGCTGGGCATTTTCTGCCTTCGTATCGACAAAATCAAAGCCCGTAATATTGATACTGACTGACGAATGGGCCTGCCCGTCCTGATTACCGATCCAGGCGCTGATATCATTTACTTCCCCGTGCACGACAATGCGCGAACCCTTATGAAAATACTGAGCAAGGATTTCCCCGCTCTTGCCAAAAGCGGTAGCATTGACGAAAACAGATTTATTCTTGCCGTTCGTATCTTTGCTTCGCACCTGTGTGGCTACGGTAATACTGGTATACGGATTTCCGCCATGCTGCGGCGTTTTGATTTCAGGGTCACGAGTAAGTCTTCCGTAAAATGATGTGTTCATGTGCAATACCTCCTAAAAGGGAACATGTTTCTGTTGAAATTCTGCGTCTGCCGCCCGCCGATCCACATGGATGTACTGGCAGATTTCATCAATAAGCGCATATATTTCCGATGCCGTTATTTCGGCAAAAGGCTTGCCGCCCCAGCGTTTGGACGCATAGTCCGGCAGCTGATCCGGCTGCCAGCCTCCTTTGGCCCAGACAAATTTAAGCAGCTCCATCAGATAGATGTCAGACTGACTGTCGACAGGCGGGCCAGGTTGTGCCGGCACAGGCACTGCCGTTGCTGTCGCAGGCTCGACGGGCTGGCTTGTGGCCGCCGGAGCCGCTGGGTCTGCCTGTGATGCTGATGCAGGCTCGACGGGCTGTGCTGCGGCAGCTGGTTCGCCGACGTCAAGCCATTGTTTCAGAGCCGTGCCCACAGCCGGCGTCGGCACAAAATACTGGCCGTCAAACAGCCGCGTCCGGTCCTTGCTGACATTGGCCACGTGGTCAATGCTCAGGTCAAACACGACGGTGAATTCATACTCAATCCCATCGCGCTGGACCGGTGCGGCTCCGACCTTCACAATTCGTTTTCGGCCGCTGGAATCGTCCTGCATATACTCCGTTTTAGACCGCATGGTTGCAATAATATGGCACGGGCTGTTCAGCATTGTTTCTACCAGTTTGTTATATTCCGGCGTAATTTCCCGCCAGGCCGCCCAGCCGTTGCCCTTATATTTGGCATCCGTCGCCTTATCCTTCTGTTCCAGGAGACCGCCTTCGCCGCTCCAGGCATGGGACAGGCTGTCAATAATTACCAGCTCAAACCCTTCCTGCTCTGCAGCGTGGACCGCGTCTATATACTTCTTCGGTGTATATGGCGGATGCAGCGTCAGCACACTGTATCCGCCTACGTTGGCGTATAAATTGGCACTGCCGTTTTCTGTGTCAATGACAGCTACCTTCTCCATCGGCACGATGCCGCTGGCAATAAGCAGTGCTGAATAGGTCTTGCCGGACCCAGACGGCCCGGAAATAGCCAGACGCAGTTTTGCCGCCTGACGGACAGCTTTCTGAAAGACTCCCATAGTATCACCTCAATTCCACGTCATAGGGATAGGACAGCAGATCCAGGGCCGCGCAGACACGGTCGTAATCTCCCATATGGACGTGATGAATCGTCACAACCATATCCTTGTAATCGTCCTCCGTATCGGATATGTCAGAGCCAGAATCCGGCAGCGGCGGCAATGGCGGAAGCGGGGGCACGGTTGCCTTAACAGCTGCCGTTTCCACGGCTTTACGTTCTTCTGCGGCACGGAATATGGCTGTCTTAATATCGGAAAGGCCCTGAGACAATAGGCCGTGTGTCAATACCTGTTCCGCCTGCAGCGGCGACTTTAGCCCGTATTTGGCATTGGCCTGCTCGATGTACATCGCCGCCATTTCCATCCGGTCCCGAAGCAGCTGCTGCCGATCGTCGTCAGCCTGCTGAACTGCCTTGAGCCGAACCAGTTCATGATCGATTTCGACAACTGTTTCCGACCATTTCGCCGTCTTGTTCGTCCATTTTGGATTCCACACGACCTGTTCCAGGTAGGCATCTCGCACGCCCAATGCCGCTGCTTTTGCTTCCAGTTCCCGCTGAATCTGTCCTTTTATCTCGGCAATACGCCGGTCTTCATAAATCTGCAGCTGTGCATTCAGCGGTTCTTCCACGGACGCCACAATCTGCTGCAGGTTCCGGCACTGCATCGTAAACTCGTCGACAGGCTTCTTGAGCTTCGTTTTTGTCGCCCGTTCAAATTTCTGCAGCCGTGTACGAAGAGACACGACTTCTCGCTTGACCTTCCCCATGTCCTCTACGTTGTCATCGGTTACGACAAGATTGCGGTATCGTTCTGTCACCGCTTTCAGATAGGCTTCAATTTCTGCATAGTTCCACTCCAGCACAGCATCAAATGTCGTAAGCTTTGGTTCTACAGGCACCAGTGCCGGCAGCATGGTTGTTTCTTCCATTCTCAGGTCCTCCTTACATCTTGGCTAAAATCATGCGAATCTCTTGCACCAGGGAAATAAACTGACTGTCCGACATGTCTTTCGTCTGCAGCCGTTCGACGCACACGTCGTATAAATGCTGATAGGCGGCAAATTTTGCCGACGGCTCCTGTACGTCTTCATCGGCAAACAGCGGCGCCGTTTCTACGCCGTCCGGCGTAATGGCAATCAGTCCCCGCGACTTCAGTCGGAACTTATATTTCCGCACATGATACGGGTCCCAGTGCAGGGCTTCTGCTACCTCTGCATTTTTCGCCTGGGGATTCTGCTTATAAAATTCATACAATTCTTGGCATTTGGTCATTGTCGGCCTCTCATTCTCATGCTACAATGAGCATGGATACATATTTTTTGTGAGCCGTTCCCTGCTGCTACAGAGGACGGCTTTTTTCTTGTCCCTTTACAGCAGGATTCTGCCGCCGTTATATAGTGTCGCCAGAATCATCGCGCCCCCTAATAACAGCGAGCCCAATACGACAATAGCCGCCCGCAGCGTATCGTTCTCGTCCTGCATGTCCATAGCATATTCCAGAACATCTTGCGTTGTATCGTTGTTTTCTACGGGCCAGAATCTCGTATCATCGGTAATAGGCTTTTTATTGACCCACTCCGGCACATCGGGATGGCGGGATTGCTGTCCCTTGGAAAGTCCTTCCATCGCTGCCCGGTCAATCATGTTGTAATCGTCACGTTCATCGAGTGTGACGGCTTTTTTAATATCGTTTTTCATACCGTTTCTCCCTTCCTTAAAACTCTTCCATCCTGCAGCCGCACGGTCTTGCCGTCGTACACATGCCGGCGCCAGTGCCGCATCAACGCTCTGGGCCAGCTCACGGTCTCCGGCTCCCAGCAGTGCGGGATGTACCTCCTGGGCGCTTTCTCATGTTCGCGGACGTAATCCGCATACGTGTAGGTCATGTTGATTCACCGTCTTTCTGTCGAGCCTTCCATTCCTCGAAGGCCTTTACGTTTTCCGGATCGCGATAGTATTCGATAATATCTCTGAGAAACTGTTCCATAAAAATCTCCTTCCCACGCCGTAGTGCTCCACCTCCCGTCATGGTATAATCCCCATGAAAGGAGGTGATAAAATTGACACTAAAAAGGCTAGTATTAAATGGTAATTTTGTTCAATGTGAACTTCCAAAGTCTTGTCCTCACTGTAATACAAAGGTATTGCCAAATGTCCTATCCCATAATTCTGAAAATTCAGAAAATGAACAATGTGGCTTAATTCTCCAATGCCCATCTTGTAATGAAATATTTTTCGCAAAGTACAGGAGCTGTGATAATCACTTGATTTTTAATTTTCCGTCTGTCTATCCGTCTCCTCAAGCGACTTTAAATCTTCCCACACAAATTAAAGAATTCTATCCAACGTTTTACGAAATCTATCGACAATCAGCGGAAGCCGAAGAATATAAATTAGATAAAATCTGTG
>NZ_CATWFF010000021.1 GCF_958350005.1 uncultured Megasphaera sp.
GGAACGAAGAGACGCACAAAACGGAGTGAATCGCTTATGCAATTTGGGAGATACCTGCATAAAGTCGATGTGAAAAGAACGCTTGTGTGGTATAATATACTATGTATTTGTATAAGATAGGAGGGGGACTAGGATGCGAATCGGTGTGCCGCAGATGCCCCGTTTTTTTTCCATGACTGATGTGAAAAAGATACGGCCTCAGCATCGCGAATACAGCCGGCAGGTACAGGATTATTTTCGGCGTCTCTTTCCGCGGCGGGAATGGAAGCTGATTACAGATCCCGTTGCCAGTCCTCTGGCTGTCGATGTAGAGCTGCTGTATCCGACGGTGGAAGAACCGTTTTATTTGCTCCATACTGTCGGTATGAGTGCAGAGCCCCAGTCCTATCCATCTGGGAGCCTGACGCCTGATCAGGGTGCATACAGCGAATTGTGTCTCATGCTGCCTGCTGACTGGCCCTTTCCGGCGAAGCAGATTTCCCTGTCTGATCCGGCGGCCTGGCCGATCTGGCTGCTTATGGAGCTGGGACGGTTTCCGCACGTCCATCATATGTGGATGTCCTACGGGTTTATGATGCCCAATACGGAGCAATGCCTGCCTTTTTCACGGCTGACGCAGTTTTCCGGTGTCCTGGTCGTGCAGTTTGAAGGTGAGCTGGGCGAGCTGAAAATGAGCGACGGCACGACAGTGGAACTGCTCATGCCCGTTCCGGTATACTCGGAAGAAATGGCATTGTGCGATAATATCGGCACAGATGCGCTTATTGATGATATTGTAGAAGGGAACGGCGGGTCCTTTCTGGTAGATATGCATCGTCCCAATGTAGGTACCGATGCGTATCAGAAGAATAAATAACTGCCAAGGGGGGAAGTATAATGATTACTAGCGAGACGACTGTAGTACCGGAGAGTCCGGCTGAAGCCTATGCAGTATACCACGATGCTGGTTCTGCCGTGTTTCTGGCCGGTTCCCAGGGGCTGCAGCATAAACATGATCACTACGATGTTGCTGTTGATTTATCCCGTATCGGTCTGAATCAAATCGAAGATCGAGACGATGAAATTGCTGTAGGTGCCATGGTGACGATGGCCGGCCTGGAACAGTCGCCGCTGGTACGGGATATTGCCGGCGGAGCCATTTGCCGCTGCCTTGGTGAGGTGAAAGACCGTACATGGAAACGGAAAAGCACGATTGGCGGCCTGGTGGCAGCGAAGCCGCCTTTTTCTGAATTACTGCCGGTGCTGCTGTCGCTTACGGTTGATGTTGCGCTGCAGGACAAGGGCAGAATGAATCTGAATGACTATCTGTCCTGCCCGCCTATGGGTGAGATGATCAGTCACATTGTTATTGCCCGGGAAGTGGTCTATACGGCGTATGCCGCATATCGGATGGTGCCGACAGATGAGCCCTATCTGACCGGGGCCGTGTCGCTGTATGGCGATGATACGTGGCGCATTGTCGTCGGCGGTCGTCCCGGCGTAGCTGCTCTGGCCCGGACTGCCAGTGATGAGCTGACGGAAAAAGGGATGGCCGTACGGGAAAATGTAGCCCGACTGGCCAGTGAAGAACTGGAATTCGGCAATTACGGAACCAGTTCGGAACAGGAGCGGCGCAGTCTGACAGTGGATATGGTGCGCCAGCTGATTAAAGCGGCCTGGAAAGGACACAGTGCGCAGCTGCAGTCCATGAAAAAGAAATAACTGGATGTGTATAAAAAAGGAGGAGCAGACCATGTTTCAGGATAATCGCTGGCTGCGGATGCTGCAGCCAGGCATTACGGCTATTGTCGGTGCCGGCGGCAAGACAACTGTATTGGAACGGCTGGGGACATATGGCCATGGCGGCAACTTGCCTATTATGGTCAGCAGTACGGTCCCCATGGACAGTACCCGTATTGATAATGTAGAACCCTTTGATGTCATCTGCACAGAAGATGTGGAAAAGGGGGAAGCTTTTTGTGCCGAACGCATTGCCGGCGGTCATGTGCCGGCCTGGTTCTGGGGACTTGACGGAGAAGACCGGTATATCGGTCTTCCGACAAAAGTGATTGAACAGATTAAGCAGCATCATCCGGCCTGGTATATCCTTATTGAAGGGGATGAAGCAAAAGACAAGTGGCTGAAGGCGCCGCTGCCAGATGATGTGCCTCTGCCGGCTAACTGCGATACGGTCATTGGCGTACTGAATCTGCAGATGCTGGGCAATTCTCTGTCGCCGGAAAAGGTCGAAGGCATTGATACGGCTCTTACAATTATGGGCCGGGCTAAAGGTGCCATCATTACGCCGGCGATGCTGGCCAAACTGATTATGCATCCCCGCGGTATGTTCCGCGGCATGCCGTGTAAGCGGGTTCTGTTCTGTACGGGATATAATGCCGTACAGCACCGCATGACGGAGGCGTTATTGGATGAACTGGAAGGCTTTGGTCTGGCTGCCAGCGTACTGGCTGACGGCTATCGGGAAACCTGCACGATTCGCCAATACGTAGCATATTAATGAAGCAGGTAAGTAAACTGCTGCTGGGCTGCGTTTTCATCGCAGCCCTGGCTGTTGGCGGCGTATTTCTGTATCAGGCCCAGCATCGCCTGGACAGTCCCGCTGAAAAGCCGGCAGAACCGGCAGCGTCTCTTCAGGTTGCGTATATAGGTGATGACTTTTCTCTGCCGGCAGTGGATAATGAACTGCCTGTATACGACAAGTACACAGAAGCCATGCGGAAAGAAAAAGGCCTTCCTTTGTCGTACGGCGGCAAGCGTGAATATTTTTACGGAGAACGGGTAGCCTATCTGACCTTTGATGACGGCCCGAACCGTGAAAATACGAGCCGCATACTGGACATATTATCTCGGGAAGGAATTCATGGAACGTTCTTTTTGACGGGACAAAACGTAGAACGCTATCCTGATGTGGTCAAGCGCATTTATCAGTCCGGCAATGCCATTGGCATGCATTCGTACAGTCATGACTACAAGAAAATATATGCCTCGCCTCAGGCATATATGCAGGAAATGGCGCAAACAGAAGAACTGATTTATCAGGCCATTGGCGTGCGGCCTATTATTTCCCGGGCGCCAGGCGGTACATCGGGACACTTTACAAAGGAATACTGGCAGGCACTGTCCGATCGCGGCTATATTGAAGTTGGCTGGAATGCACTGACAGGAGACGCCGACGGCACGGGAAAAACGGCGGCAGCAGAAGTGGAAAACCTGAAGTCTCAGCTGCAGGCAAGACCGTATTTACATTCCCATTTAATTATATTAATGCATGATGCTTCCGGCCACGAAGCGACAGTACAGGCTTTGCCGGAAATTATCCGCCTGCTCCGCTCGCAGGGCTATACCTTCCGCGTCGTCACGACAGCCGTCCCGCAGCCATGGTAAAATCATAAAGTTGTCCTTGACAGGGCAGGGCCTTTCGGTATACAATGACGACAACAAATTTTAATGAAGGACACAAGGGAGACCATCCAAATGAAAGAGATGTCGCAGGTGCTGCATGAAATTGCATATGTCTTTACGTACTTTAGCTGGAGCAGCTTTTTTGCTGGCGCCGGCTATTTTGCGTACATCCAATTTCATCGACAGGACAACGACATGAGACGGCTTTTCGCTGCAGCCTGAAGCAAGATGCTGAGGAATGGGGAAAAGCATTGGAGGAATCGAAAGCAGGCTCATGGCAGCCTGCTTTTTTTGTGTAGAAATGGAGGACAACTATGTTGCATCAGGTTTCTGTATTTGCAGAAAACACGAAGGGAGCCCTGCACCGTATGACGACGGTGCTGGCAGAAAATGGCATTAATATTTATACGATGCTGGCTAATGACAGCGCAGAATTCGGCATTATCCGCCTTATTGTGACAGATCCGGAAAAAGCGCTGGTCAAGCTGAAAGAAGCAGGCTATCAGTGCCGCATGGACCGGGTTATTGCCATTGACATGGCCGATACGCCAGGGAGTCTGGACGGGATTCTGGCCAATTTGGAAGCAGCTAACGTCGGCGTCGATTACCTGTATATTTCGTTCAACCGCAAGACCGTTACGCCTGTAGCTGTATTCAGAACACGGGAACCGGAAGCAGAAACATTCCTGCGCGGCAAAGGCTATGTACTGCTCGATACGATTTAATTTTACTGCATAAAAATACCCTCGCTTTTCTCGTCAATGAGAAGAGTGAGGGTATTTTTATGCCCGGCGATTATACCAGGTCGGCTAATTCCAGAATGAGGCGTTCCGTTTTTTCCCAGCCCAGACAGGGGTCGGTAATGGATTTGCCATACGTTCCTTCTGTAATTTTCTGATTGCCGTCTTCAATGTAGCTTTCGATCATGAGGCCTTTGACCAGACGGCGGATATCGCTGCACATATGGCGGCTGTGCATGACGTCTTTGGCGATACGGATCTGTTCGAGATATTTTTTTCCGGAATTGGCATGGTTCGTATCGACGACGACGGCCGGATTGGCCAGCTTCCGTTCTTCGTAGGCTTCCAGAACGGCGTGAAGGTCTTCATAGTGGTAGTTGGGCAGGCTGTTGCCGAAATTATCCACATAGCCGCGCAGGATGGCATGGGCCAGGGGATTGCCCTGGGTGCGGACTTCCCAGCCGTGAAACAGAAATTCCTGCGAATGCTGGGCAGCGGCAATGGAATTGAGCATGACCGAAATATCGCCGGACGGCGGGTTTTTCATGCCTACGGGAATGCCGACGCCGCTGGCAATCATGCGGTGGAGCTGGTCTTCGACGGAACGGGCGCCGACGGCAGCGTACGACAAGATATCTGACAGATACCGGTATACTTCGGGATAGAGGATTTCTTCAGCGCACGTAAATCCCGTTTCTCTGGCAATGCGGGCGTTCATTTCCCGAATGGCAATAATACCGCCCAGCATGTTTTCCTTGCCTTCCGGATCAGGCTGGTGCAGCATGCCCTTATAGCCGACGCCGATGGTACGGGGCTTGTTCGTATAGACGCGGGGAACGATAAACAGCTTGTCGGCGACTTTTTCCTGCACCCCTTTCAGGCGATGGACGTAATCGACAACGGCGTCTTCGTTATCGGCAGAACAAGGGCCGATGACGAGGAGAAAGCGGTCGTCAGCGCCGGTAAAGATGTTTTTGAGCACACCATCGCGGGCTGCTTTGAGCTCCTGTACGTGTTTGTCGAGCGGAAACTGTTCCATCAGATCCTGCGGTGATGGCAGTTTTCGGATGAATTCGATTTGGATTCCCATGGGTATTCCCTCCTGTGGCAGTAGATGTACAGTCTTGCGAATGAGTTACGAATACAGACTGAGTTACAGCATATTATAGCACAGACTTTTTTTTTGTAAATATATTCGGCAGGACAAGCCTCTTTTTATGTAAACGAAATGAAAAACTTTAGGTCAATTGTATTGACAATCTGGCAGGACGGGTATACAATGACAACAACACATTTTGAAAGGCACAGCACCATATAGCGTGCCTGAGGGAGATCAATCGCCATGAACAGTATGTCACTCGTACAACATGCAATTGAATATGTCTTTACGTACTTTAGCTGGGGCTACTTTTATTTTAGCGCTGGCTATTTTTGCTACGACAAATTCAATAGTTGCAATGTACGCATGAGACAACTTCAGCCGATTGTGCCATAATTTTCTGGTAAAACGCCGGTATGGCAGATACAGGATTACAGGGTGAACGCATTCAGACAGGCTCATGTGAGCCTGTTTTTTTTATGGAAAAAGGAGGACTACCGATCATGATTATCGTACTGAAACCGAATGCACCGCAGGCATTTGTCGATACACTGACCAAGATGATTCGTTCCAAAGGACTGCAGATTGATGTGAGCAAAGGTGCCCGCAAGACCATTCTGGGCCTTGTTGGCAATACGTCCGTTCTGGATACGGAACAGATCAGCGGCTATGAATATGTCGAACAGGTCGTTCGCGTCGATGCGCCGTACAAACGGGCCAGCCGGGCCTTTCATCCGGAAGATACGGTCATCAATGCAGGAGGCGTACAGATTGGCGGCAAGAAGCTGGTCGTCATGGCCGGGCCGTGTTCCGTAGAATCACCGGAACAGATTGAAGGCGTAGCCCGGGATATTCAGGCCTCAGGAGCGACGATGCTTCGCGGCGGTGCTTTCAAGCCGCGGACGTCGCCATACTCCTTCCAGGGACTGCGCGATCAGGGACTGGAAATGCTGTGCGAAGCCGGGAAGAAAGTACATTTGCCGGTCGTTACGGAAATCATGTCGGCTGATAAAATCGACCTGTTTCTGCAGGACAATGTCGACATCATTCAAATTGGCGCACGGAATATGCAGAACTTTGACCTCCTCAAGGCAGTCGGCAAAATCCGCAAGCCTGTCCTGCTGAAGCGCGGCCTGTGCGCGACTATTGAAGAATGGCTCATGTCGGCAGAATACATTATGGCCGGCGGCAACCATGACGTCATCCTCTGCGAACGGGGCATCCGGACTTTTGAAACGTACACACGCAATACCCTGGATTTGAGTGCTGTCCTGGCCGTCAAGCAGCTGAGCCACCTGCCGGTCATCGTCGACCCCAGTCATGCTACGGGGAAACGGTGGATGGTAGAGGATCTGGCCAAAGCGGCCATCGCCGTCGGTGCCGATGGGGTCATGGTAGAAGTACACAACGATCCGGATCATGCCTGGTGCGATGGGGCGCAGTCGATTACGCCGAAGATGTTTGACGGGCTCATGCAGTCCCTTCGCCAGATTGCGCCGATTGTAGGACGGGAATTATAGAACGACATAATGGGGGAGTATGGGATGAAACAGGAAGACAGCAGGTTCAGCAGAAATCAGACCGTCTGTATTGTCGGCCTCGGCCTCATTGGCGGCTCGTATGCCAAAGGGTTTCGCCGTCTGGGGGTGCAGCATATTCTGGCTGTGGATATTGATGAACAGGCGCTGAAAGCGGCGAAAGCAGACGGCGTCATCGACGAAGGATATACGGAAGGCTGCCCGGAACTGGCTCAGGCCAGTGTGGTTATTTTCTGCATGGCTGCCAATACGATGATTCAGTTCATTCGTGATAATGGACATTTCTTTAAGCCCGGAACACTGCTGACTGATGTGGCCGGCATTAAAGGGCAGACAGGGGCGGTCATTCAGGAAATACTGCCGCCTGGCCTGGATTTTGTTCCCGGGCACCCTATGGCCGGCAGAGAAGGCCAGGGGTATGGTATGTCGCGGGCTGAGATTTTTGACGGCGCCAATTACATTATCGTGCCGTGCCGGCATAACCGGCTGGAACATATTCAGCAAATCGAGGCTATGGCCTATGCACTGGGCTGTGCTCACGTCGTCACCGTATCGCCGGAAGAACATGACAAGCTCATTGCCTACACGAGCAGTTTGCCCCATGTCCTGGCAACGGCCCTGGTCAACAGCGAAGCCATGAGTTCCCATACCAAGTATTTTGTCGCCGGCAGCTTCCGTGACGGCACGCGGGTCGCCGACATTAACGCCCCCTTATGGACTACCTTGTTTTTAGCCAATAAGGAAAATTTATTGTATGAAATTCAGCGATTCACAGAATCACTGCAGGAATTTGCGCATATGCTGCGGCAGGAAGATGCGGCGGATATGACGGACTACTTACAAAAAGCCGCCGTGCGGAGAAGGGAATTAGTTCATGAAACACATTCACATTGATTTAGGCAAGGACTCCTATGATATTCATATTGAAAACGGTCTCCTCGACAGGGCAGGAGAATTTATTCGCAATATGACAAAGTCCCGGACCCTGGCCGTCATCAGCGATACAACGGTGGATTCGCTGTATGGGGACCGGCTGGAACGGTCTCTGACGGGCGAAGGATTTCGCGTTCACCGCATCGTATTTCCGGCAGGAGAAGAGCATAAATGTGCCAGCTCCCTGCTGACGCTGTACCAGCAGCTGTCCGATGCCGGTGTAACGCGGAGCGACTACATCATCGCCTTTGGCGGCGGCGTCGTCGGTGATCTGGGCGGGTTTGCGGCAGCTACGTTTCTGCGGGGTATTCCGTTCATCCAGATTCCTACGACCATTATTGCCCAGGTCGACAGCAGCGTCGGCGGCAAGGTCGGCATCGACCTGCCGAGCGGGAAGAATCAGGCCGGCAGCTTCTATCAGCCCAAAGGCGTCCTCATCGATCCGGAACTGCTGCGGTCCCTGCCGGTACGGTTTATTCACGACGGCATGGGCGAAGTCATTAAGTACGGCTGCATTCACGATGTAAAGCTGTTTGAACTGCTGGAAACGCTGAATGATAAAACGATTTTTCCGTACTGGGAAGAAATTATTGAACGGTGCTGTACCAGCAAAGCCCGTCTGGTCGAACGGGATGTCCTCGATTTAGGGGAACGGATGATGCTGAATTTTGGCCACACCATTGGCCATGCTATTGAAGGCTGTTATGGATTTGGCCATTATACGCACGGTGAAGGCGTTGCTGCCGGCATGTCCATGCTGACTGGCGTGACCGAAGCTATGGGGCTGACCGAAGCCGGAACGACGGCCCGTCTCCGCAAGGTGCTGGAGCAGTATGGACTGCCTGTAGACGTAACGGCGTCGGCTGAAGAGCTGCTGCCTTATATTTCCAATGATAAAAAGATGCGCGGCAATCATATGACGCTGATTATTTTAAAAGCCATCGGCCAGTGCCGGCTGCTGCCGCTGGCAGCAGAAGACCTGCCCAAGTATATACGAAAGAGAGAAAACCAATGAATGTAGTCATTACTCCCCATACCCTGCAGGGAACGGTAGAAGCGCCGTCGTCCAAAAGCATTGGTCACCGCGACCTTATCTGCGCAGCCCTGGCAGACGGTGAAAGCGTTGTCGATAACATTTCTCCTTCCCAGGATATTGAAGCGACCTGCCAGATTCTGCAGGCCTTCGGTGCAGATATACAGGAAATTCCCTCCAGCCATCCCGGCCGGGCTGCATACTGTGTGCGCGGCGGCCTGAAGCGGCAGGACCAGCCGCTTTCGGTTAATGCCAATGAATCGGGCTCGACGCTGCGGTTTCTGATTCCCGTCGGCATTCTGAGCGGCAATACCGTAACCTTTCATGGACAGGGCCGTCTGGCCAAACGGCCCCTTGCGCCATATTATACAATATTTGATGAAAAGCATATTGCCTATACGACGACAGACGGCGCTCTGCCCCTGACCGTGCACGGAACGCTGCGCCCAGGCCGATATGCCCTGGCCGGCGACGTGAGCTCCCAGTTCTTTACGGGTTTGCTTATGACGCTGCCCCTGTTGTCTGGTGACTCCCATCTGCAGAGCACGACGCCGCTGGAATCGGCAAGTTATGTCAACATGACCATTGACTGCCTGACCCAGCACGGTATTCAGATCGACAAAGACTGGAACGGTTCTTATCATATTCCGGGAAATCAGCAGTACCGCAATGGCGAATATGTCGTTGAAGGAGACTATTCACAGGCGGCATTCTGGTTATCTGCAGGGACACTGGGAAAAGCCATTTGCTGCACCGGTCTGCGGCCTCATTCTTCCCAGGGCGATGAAGTTATCGTCTCCATTATCCGGCAAATGGGCGGTCAGATTGAAGGAAAGACGGAACTGACTGCCTGCCCGTCCCTGCTGGAAGGCCGCGTCATCGACGTGGAAGACTGCCCCGATCTGGTGCCGGTGCTGACCGTACTGGCAACGTGCAGCAAAGGGATTACGCGGATTATCAATGCCGGCCGGGTGCGGCTGAAAGAATGCGATCGCCTTCATGCTATTGCGACGGAACTGAACAAACTGGGAGCCGATGTGGAAGAAGAACCGGAAGGGCTGATTATTCACGGCGTATCTGGCCTGACCGGCGGCCGCGTCAGCGGCTGGAACGACCACCGCATCGCCATGGCCCTGGCTGTAGCATCGCAGCGGTGCAGCGGCACCCTGGTCATAGAAGGCGCCGAATGCGTGCGCAAATCGTACCCCGAATTTTGGCAGGATTTCGCCAGCTTAGGCGGCATATACCGGCAGGAGGATTAGAAGATGAACACAATTGGCAAGACTATTACTCTGACTGTATTTGGCGAATCCCACGGCGCTTCTATCGGTGCCGTCCTGGATGGCCTTCCGGCAGGAGAAGTCATTGACTGGGACGGTGTGCGTCAGGAAATGGCCCGCCGTGCGCCAGGCCGCAATGATATGTCTACGGCACGGGTGGAAAAAGACGCTTTTGTCATTCAAAGCGGATTTTTTAACGGCCATACGACGGGAACGCCTTTATGCATGGTCATTCAAAACGGCGATCACCGTTCCAAAGATTACGATCAGCTGCGCCATCTGATGCGCCCCGGTCACGCCGATTACAGCGGCAATATTCGCTACGGCGGCTATAACGACTACCGCGGCGGCGGCCATTTTTCCGGCCGTCTCACAGCGCCCATTGTCTTTGCCGGCGCCGTAGCTTCACAGATACTGGCTCGCCGCGGCATTACTGTAGGCTCTCATATTCTGCAAATTCAGCACGTTGTAGACCGCAGGTTTTCTCCTGTCGGTGAAACGGCAGAGACCTTGCGTTCTCTGAAGGCAGAAACGCTGCCAGTACTGAATAAAGGCTGCGCACCTATGATGGCTGAAGCCATTCGTGCAGCCAAAGAAGATCTCGATTCTGTCGGCGGCATCATCGAGTGCATGGCTGTAGGTCTTCCTGCCGGTGTGGGCGATCCCATGTTTGATTCCGTAGAAAGTCATCTCAGCCAGATGATGTTTTCCATTCCGGCAGTCAAAGCCATTGAATTTGGCGATGGCTTTGCCTTTGCCGGCATGAAAGGTTCGGAAGGCAATGATTCCTTCTATTACGACGGTACGGCAGTCAAAACGCGGACGAACCATAACGGCGGTATTAACGGCGGCATTACCAACGGCATGCCTGTCGTCTTCCGCGTCGCTGTTAAGCCGACGCCGTCGATCAGCAAACCGCAGGAAACGATTGATTTGGATACGAAAAAGAACTGCACCCTGGAAATTAAAGGCCGCCATGATCCCTGCATCGTCCAGCGTGCCGTGCCGGTCGTCGAAGCGGCAACAGCCTGGACGCTGCTGGATCTGCTGCTGACGGCACAGCAGGGGAGGTAATGGCCATGACGGAAACGATAGGTGCAGAACCGATTCGCATTGCCTGCTTCGGTGCTCCTGGTTCGTACAGTGCCCAGGCTATGGAAGACAGCTTTCAGGGACAGCAGATTGCACCGACCTTTTGCGATCATTTTGAAGACGTTATTCAGACCGTTGCTTCCGGCACTGTGCAGTATGGTGTTGTGCCTATTGAAAATTCTTCGACTGGCGGCATTACGGAAGTATACGATTTAATCCATAAATATGATTGTCATATTGTAGGCGAAAAGTACGTCAAAATAGAGCATCATCTGCTGGCTCTTCCTGGTGTGAGTCTGGAGGATATCCGCACTGTCTATTCCCATCCCCAGGGACTGGCCCAGTGCCGGGACTTCCTGAAACACCACAGCCAGTGGAAGCTGAATCCCTATTTCAGCACGGCTCAGAGTGCCGAACTTGTGGCGAAGATGCAGCGAAAGGATACGGCAGCTATTGCCAATACGACAGCTGCCAGACTATATCACCTGGATATTCTGCAGTCAGCCATTAATGATAATACAACGAATTTTACCCGTTTTTTTGTCATTGCCGCACAGGATGAAGAACGAGAAGGACGCAATAAGATTACCCTCGTTCTTACAGTACGGCACGAACCAGGTGCGTTATACCATGTGTTAGGCTATTTCTTTTATAATGGCATGAATATGACCCATCTGGAGTCGCGGCCTATTAAGGGACGGCCTTTTGAATATTTCTTCCATATTGATGTTATGGGAGATTTACAGGACCCCGGAATTGCCCGGGCTCTGGACGATTTAAGCAAGCATTGCAGTTATTTGAAAATATTGGGAAACTATCCGGCAGATAGAGGAGGAATTGCAGATGAAATTAGGAGTGATCGGGGGAAAATTGGGACATAGCTGTTCACCGGCTATTCACGAGAAGTTATTCAAGATTTTGCATGAACAGACACAGCATCAATATGGATTATTGGAAATGGACCGCAACGATATACCCAATGAGCTGCAGCGTCTCAACGCAGAGCATTATACGGGAATGAACGTTACCATTCCCTATAAGCTGGACGTCATGCCCTTTCTGACGGATATATCGCGGGAAGCCCGTATTATCGGCGCTGTCAATACCATTCATATTACCGATAAAGGATGTTTTGGCTATAATACGGATTACAGCGGATTTGGCCGGTCTCTGGACCATGCCGGCATTGCTGTTTCCGGAAAGAACTGCGTTGTCCTCGGCACTGGCGGTGCGGCCCGGGCCATTATGCAGTATCTGGCCGATCATGGTGCAGCCAGTATGACTGTCGTGTCCCGCTGTCCCCACAGAAAGCCGGACTTTGATACGTTCAGCCATCATGTCGATGCAGAGCTGATTAATTATGCAGAACTGTCTCGCCGCAAACGTGCCGATGTCCTCATCAACTGCACGCCTGTAGGCATGTTCCCTGACGTCGACTCGTCACCGATTACGGAAGAACTGACGGCCCGGTATCCGGCTGTTGTCGATTTGATTTACAATCCGAAAGATACGAAAATCCTGCAGTATGCGAAGAAGCACGGTGCCGTTACGCTGAACGGCATGTACATGCTTGTCGCCCAGGCTATTGGCTCGGAAGAAATCTGGATGGGACGCCATATTGAATCATCTGTCATTGAACAAATTGCGAAGGAGATGGAACACTACTATGACTAAAGAACAGAAAAATATCATCATTATCGGCATGCCGGGAAGCGGCAAAACTACTTTTGGCAAAGCTCTGGCCCAGCGTCTGCAGCGGGAATTTATCGACGCCGATGATTTCATTGTTCAGCAGGAAGGGAAGACGATTAAAGAATTGTTTGCAGTCAGCGAAGACTGCTTCCGCGATGCTGAAACCCGGTCGAGCCAGGCTCTGGCAGCCAAACGGGGCATTGTCGTCGCCTGCGGCGGCGGTGTCGTCAAACGGCCGGTTAATATCGACATTTTCAGACAGACCGGCATTATTATCTTCATCGACCGTGCGCCGGACGACATCGTATCAGACGTAGATGTATCGACGCGGCCCCTGTTGAAGGACGGCAAGCAGAAAGTATATGATTTGTATAATGAACGGATTGATATGTACCGTAAATCTGCCGATTATACGATTCCTAATCACAAGAGTATAGAAGAAGTACTCGATGATTTGACGGCATTGGTTCAGTCGTTGGAAAAGTAATTATCTATTTTTTCATTTATGTGTCATGATGTTGGGATATAATAAAAAGGTTCGCTGACTTTAGGCCAACGAACCTTTTTATTATTTTTACAACTGTGTGATTAGTGAAGAGCGCGTAAAATCATCTGCAGTGTTGATACTTCGATTTGTCCGGGAGCAGATGCTTTTTTTGCGGAGCCAAACGTGAGGGCGGAGCCAAAGGTTTCTCCGCTGATTCGGCTGACAGCTCCTAATTTTCCCATGGACATTGTAATAATAGGTTCATCAGGATACTGTGATTTTACGGATTCCGTAGCGCTGAGAAGCGTCAGGACATCTTTTGCAGACTGGGGCATGCAGGCAAGTTTTGCCACATCGGCGCCCAGCTTTTTCATGCCAATGAGCCGTTCGGTGATTTCGTCAAAAGATGGGGTCTTGTCAAAGTCGTGATTGCTCATGATAACAGTGATGCCATGTTTTTTTGCAATGTCCAGCGTTGTTTTAATGCTGTCGTGGTTACGGAAGTATTCTATATCAACTGCGTCAACCTTTCCGCTTTCGATTGCATATTGGATTAATTCGAAGTAGTATGCTTCTGGAACAGCTGTTTCGCCGCCTTCTTCTTTTGTGCGGAAGGTAAATAAAATTGCACTATTAGGCAATTCGGTGCGGACAGCTTCTATGGCAGTACCGATTGCATCTAACGATGTAACATCTGTCAAGAAATCAATGCGCAGTTCTACGACATCATATATTTTATCCTGTAAATAACGGCATTCCTGAACTAATTCATCAACTGTACGGCCGACAATGGGGACACAAATTTTAGGCATGCCATTGTCTAAGGTAACATTACCAACTTTTATCATAGTATACCTCCTGGTTTGAATCAATACGAGTTAGTGGGATGGTCTTTCTTTCATTACACTGTTATAGCGGATATAGATAATGCATGCTACAATGAAACCGGCCAGAGCGATGGCTGCGTCGAGCCCCATAATGCTGTTGATGCCGCTTGTAGCCATATAACCAGTAATGGTTGGGATGGTAAAGGAAGCAATGGAGCCAGTTGTATAGAAAATGCCGGTCATCGTACCTTTTCCTTTGGGGAACATTTCCGTCATCATAACCAGACCCAGCTGCATAACGCCGCCGGCAGCAGAGAAGCCGACGATGAAAGACAAAATCGGAGCTAAGGAGCCAGAGGGAATGAAATACAGTGCGCCAATGGACAACGTCGAAATGAGTGTATAAGCGACGAGAAGAGTAATCGGTCGAATTCCTTTTTTTGTAATGAAGGCGGTGAAAAATACGCAGGCCAGGGAACCGACGGAATAATAACTCATCAGAGAGCGCGCTGCCATATCAGACATCTGTGCTACGGCAACCCCGTATTTTGTGAGCCATTGGCTAATCAGATAAAAGGTTGCCTGAGAAATGTATCCATACAGGACAAAGCAAATACCTTCCAAATACCATTTCGACTTTGGCGTCCATGCGGAGCTGGTTGTGCTTTCGCCGTCTTCCTTTTTTTCTTCTTTTACAGGATTCATAGACGGGAAAGACATTTTCATCAAGATGGGAATGTTTAACAGCATAATTGCTGCTGCAACGATGAAGGACCATCCATACCAGGCATTGGCAGCGATCAGTAAGCCAATGAACAGGGGCAGGAGAAACTGGCCGGCCGAAATAAATGCTTTCAGCAATACCGTTGCGGTACTGGCACTTTCTGGGTACGATTCAATCAGTGCAGGGTAGGTACCGGCATCCATGAAGGAGTTTGCTATCCCCGCAAGGATACCAAATATGCAGGCTACCATCGCAGATGGGCTGATCAATATTCCCAGGAAGAACGCAATATACGTTATCATGCCGAGCAATACAAAAGGTTTACGGCCGTATTTGTCAGATAGTTTTCCTGATACAAATAAAACAAGCAGGCGGCCAATGCCGAGCATGGAAATAACCCACATTACATCGGCAATACTGCCCCAGCGGGCAGCTAAGGAGTCCATGTTCTGTGCCAGAATGATAACACCAATGCCATGGACAAAGTAGTTCATGTACAAACTAAGGCAAAGCGGACGATAGGAATGTGTTTGTTCCATAAGGGACTCTCCTTTTCTGATGTAATATTGATTAGAACAGGACGTCGCGAATGAAATCAACAGGCATTTCCTTGCCGGTCCAGAGCTTAAAGGCAGCAGCACCCTGGTAGAGCATCATACCCAGGCCGTTGAAGTTTTTGCAGCCTACTTCGTCGCACCATTTCATGAGTTTGGTCTGACGCGGTGCATAGACCGTATCCATGACGATGAGATCAGGGCGGAGATAGGATTTATCAGGAATGGCCACGACGTCTTCCAGCGGTTTCATGCCGCACGACGTGCTGTCAATGTAAATATCGCTGCTGTCCAGTTCTTCTTTCAGTTTGGCATGGTCTTCCAGATCATAGAGATTGACGATGCAGTCTGTCCGTTCCCGCAGCTTTTTGACTGTTTCCTGTGCTTTTTCAAAGAACGAATCTTTTAAGTTGAAAATAGTCAGTTCACGAACGCCGTCAAGAGCAGCCTGTACTTCAATGGCTGTAGCAGCGCCGCCGGCACCGATAACGGTCATTTTCTTGCCGACATATTCGACGCCTTCTGCTTTCAGAGCCTGCATGGCACCAATGCCGTCGGTAATCGTGCCGGTCAGTACGCCATTGTCGTTGACAACAGTGTTGCAGGCGCCGACGATCTGGGAAACAGGCGTCAATTTATCGAGATACTGGGTGATGGGTCCTTTGTTAGGCATAGATACGTTCCAGCCGCGGACTTTCATGGCCCGCAGGCCTTTGACCGTGTCTTCCAGTGTCGAATTATCTACTTCAAAGCAGACATATACATAATCAAGGCCTAATTTTTTGAATGCTTCATTGTGCATGGTCGGCGACATGCTGTGGCGAATCGGATAGGCGATTAAGCCGATTAATTCCGTATGTCCTGTAACGCGTTCTGTAACTGCAATTTTACCCATGGTATATCCTCCTGATATCATAATAATGT
This sequence comes from uncultured Megasphaera sp., assembly GCF_958350005.1. Taxonomy (GTDB): domain Bacteria; phylum Bacillota; class Negativicutes; order Veillonellales; family Megasphaeraceae; genus Megasphaera. The sequence continues at coordinate 16,326 of NZ_CATWFF010000021.1, forward strand.
ATGTGTCATAAGCAGGACCTGGTGGGGCAGATCCTGCTGTAGTACCTGAATTTAAAACTCGTCGTCAAAACCGCCGATCATTTCGATCGTCGATAAAATATTGCGTCCTTCTTCTGTGCCGTGAATAATCTGGCCTGTTTTGCGGCTGTTGCCGAGGTTGCAGAAGGGAATACCCTGTTCGTCGGCATAGGCTTTAAAGGGATCGCCAGCGGGAATATCCGGAACGAGGCCCATGCAGATGAAGCCGTAATCAAAGGGATACTCTGCCGTTTCGCCGTCATGAGATGCAATAAATTTGTCGGGGCATACTTTCTGCAGTGCTGTACCCAGATGCATGTCAACAGGGTGTTTGTCCAGCAGTTCCTTAAAGGTCGATTTGGAAACGATGTCTGCGTCTTTGCCAAAGGACGGCATCATTTCGATCATGGAAACGTGGGCTTTGCGGAGCGTAAAGAATTCCATGACATCCAGGCCAACAGCGCCGCAGCCAATGATGACAACGTTTTTGCCTTCCGCATGTTCTTCAAAATAAGGGATATTGTCCATAAATCCGTAAATGGATTTGACATTCGTTCCTTCCACATCGGTCAGTTCACGAAGACCTTCAATCGGCGGCAGCATCGGTTTGGAACCGGTGGCGGCGTATAAAATGTCGGGCTTTAATTCTGCGAGCATCTCTTTCGTTGCCGTCGTGTTCAGTTTAATCGTCAGATTCGGCAGGCGGGCAGCTCGTTTTTCCAAGTAAGCCGGAAAGTCTTCAATACGGCTTTTTTCCGGGAATCTGGCGATTTTACGAGCCAGACCGCCTACTTCGCCTTCCCGTTCCAGCAAGGTGACGCGGCAGCCTACTTCGGCAGCTGTGCAGGCCGTTTCCAGGCCCGATGTGCCGCCGCCAATGACGACGACGTGAATGTCGCGGATGACTTTGCGTTTCTTGTAGGCTTCGCCAGTGGTGACGCAGGGATTGACGGTGCAGCGAATGGGCTGGGATTTGGCGATGCGGTGATCAGCACAGCCGATATTGCAGGAAATGCACTTGCGAATGCAGTCTGTACGGCCATTTTTGGCTTTCAGTGCCCATGCCGGATCGGCAATGAGGCCGCGGCCAATGGCGATGAAGTCCGTTTTTTCTTCAGCAATGATCTTGTCAGCAATTTCCGGATTGCGAATGTTGCCGGAAATGATAACTGGCTTGTTGAACTTTTTGCGGACTGCTTCAGAAAGGTAGGCGCGCCATGCATCGGGTAAATCACATTTGTCAATCTGATACTGAATAGAATCGTTGACCGCTGCCGATACGTTGATAATGTCGACATCTTCGACGATGTATTCCAGCAGTTTCAGCGTATCTTCCAGAGTATTGCCGCCTTCAATAAATTCATCTGCCGAGATGCGGAAGGAAATGGGCACCCACGGGCCGATGGCCTTGCGGACTGCTTCTACGACGAGGCGGGCGAAGCGGGCCCGGTTTTCATAGGATCCGCCAAATTCATCTGTACGTTTATTATACAATGGCGACAGGAATTGGTCGAGCAAATAGGAATGGCCGCCGTGGATTTCGATGACGTCAAATCCGGCCAGGACAGCTCGCTGTGCCGCTTCGGCGTATTTGGCGACAATCGTCAGAATTTCGTATTTTGTCAGCGGACGGGGGGCAGGATTGCCGGCTTTGGAAGGTACGTCAGAGGCCGATACAGGCTGCAGACCGCCAAGGCGTTCGGGATAGGCCGAAGCGCCGGCGTGATTCAGCTGCAGCGATGCCAGTGCGCCGTACCGGTGGATCCGTTCAGTCAATTCGTATAAGCCGGGAATAAACTGTTTGCTGTCAATGCGGAGCTGCCGCGTGCCGTTTGTAGCCAGCGGGTAATCAATACAGGCATTTTCTACCGTAATGAGGGCAGTACCGCCGAGAGCGCGGAGGCCATAATAGCTTTTCATTTCTTCTGATACTTCGCCGTTAAACGTAGCCAGGTTGGAACCCATGGGCGGCATGACGACGCGGTTGCGGAAGGTCGTGCGCTTTACTGTAAAGGGAGAGAAGATGTGCGGATACTGTTGATTCATGGAACTGATTCCTCCTCAGAATAAGAATGTATAAACAGAGAGCGTGTATGCTGTAAATGTGAAAAACATAACTAACTTCTTGCTATGGCCTTATTATACGAG
>NZ_CATWFF010000022.1 GCF_958350005.1 uncultured Megasphaera sp.
GTTTTTATATGCTCTCACCTAGAAATTTAATCTGCTTTATATTTCCTTTTCAGCAGATTTTAATCTTCTTTTGCTATGCTGAGCGTGTAGTTGTTTTACGTCAGAATGCCTTGAGCTCGACACGGATAATCGGGGACAATGCTGACAGAGATATAGCCTCATGATATAATATATACAGCAGGAAAGGGAATGCCCATGAATGAACTGATGACTGCCAATGAAATTCGTTATTATGCAATCTATCCGGAGTTGACAGAACGTAATTTTAATCCCATGAATGACGTCATTTTTAAATTCACTTTTGGCAGACCTGAACGCAAGCAAATTACGATTGATTTTTTAAATACGATCGTTTCAGAGGATCTGGGTCATACTATTAGGGATATCGTCTTTGATCCGACCGAGACGATACCGGATCATTACGATGAAAAAATAACTCGCCTGGATGTGGCCTGTACGCTGGATACAGGGGAGCAGGTCGATATAGAAGTACAGGTTGTGAATCAGAAAAACATGCAGCGCCGGACTATGTGTTACTGGGCGAGGCTGTATCTTATGTCCCTGCCGCCAGGCGGTGTGTATCAGGATCTAAAGCCGTGCATTACGGTCAACTTGTTGCGGTTTAATTTATTGCCGCAAGACGATCCGCATTCTGTATGGAGTATTTATAATCAAAAGACCGGTGACCGGTTCAATCAGGACTTGGTATTTCATTTTCTGGAAATTCCAAAGTATACTTGTCAGCCTAAAAAAGCCGTGGATGACATGACGAAAATGGAGCGGTGGCTGGCATACTTTGCCAACCAGCTTACGGACGAAGAAAAGGGGGAATTGCTTATGAAAGATGCAGCAATTCAGGAAGCTGTAGGAGCAGCCAGTATCTTCTTGCAGGACAAGGCAGAACGCCGGGCCTACATTAACCGCGAATTAGCCATATTGGATTACAATTCGGACCGAAAAGATTTATTGGACAAAGGCCGTGCAGAAGGAGAAAATACGTTAGCCCTGTTGATTAAAAAATTACAGGCTGACGGCCGGCAGGACGACATAAGCCGGGCGTTGGAAAGTAAAGAAGCACGACAGCAGCTGTATCAGGAATATCACTTGATATAGCGTTGACAGGGATCTGACCAATGCAGTGCGTTTACACCAGTCAGAGGCACCGGAAATACGGGGAAGCAGGAATGAAGACGCAAGTCCCACAGAAGGCGTGATTTCCTTTGATATCCTGTTTCGTGCCAAAGCACCTGTATCGGGTGAGCTGATTACGCTGATTGTCAATATAGAGGCGCAGAAGCAGTATACTCTGCCCTATCCGCTCATGAAACGGGCTGTATACTATGCCGGCCGGCTCATTTCTTCCCAGAAAGGCGTGGAATTTACCAACAGCGACTATGGCAAACTGAAAAAGATATACACCATCTGGCTATGCCTGAACGGGCCGGCAGGGAAGAATGCCATTAACCGCTATGAGCTGACGGAAAAGAATCTGTTTCGCCATTACCAGGAACGGCCGGCTATGTACAACCTCATCGGTATTGTCATGGTATATGTAGGCCGGCAAAAGACGAAAGACCGGTTTCTGGAATTGCTGCGGCTCCTGTTCAAAGAAGAAATTACAGCGGCCCAGAAGAAAGAACAGTTGCGAAACCGGTATGAACTGGAACTGACAGAAGACATGGAAAAGGAGTTGACTACCATGTGCAACCTGAGCGAAGAAATAGCAGAAAAGCATTTCAATAAAGGAATAAAAGTCGGCGAGAAACGAGGCGAAAAACGCTGGACAAAAGCAGGCGAAGCGAATATCCTGGTAAACCTCTGGAAACTGGAAAAGAACATGGACAAGCTGGCTGCCGTCAGCGGCTGGACGAAACAGCAGATACAGGATATGTTAAAGGAACATAAGCTGATATAAGGAGAACGGGGTATACCTGTATGTCGAGGTATGCCCTGTTTTTTTGCATAGTAGCCGAAACTGGATGCGGAACTTATTACGCCTACTAGGCGAAAAAATGAGATACATTGTAAACCATTTACGCACCCCTTGCATGACAAACGACAGGTGTCTGACAAATCTGTCTGGTACGCCGGCGAAAACGGATGGCATATAGGTGGCTGTATTTCTGAACGGATTTTCCTGAAAAAACAGGGATAGATGGCTTAACCATGCCTACTATAGCATATGTTATAATTGTAATAACTATTACATAATTCTAATTAGACCTAAACAAATACTAAAATAGTAGCGTATTGAATTGACAGTACCGGGGGCTACGGTGTATGATTCTCTCAACGCAAGACATTGCGGATCGTGTGTATGTAGGAGGACTTAAAAATGACCATCATGTGTTGTACTATAGAGAGGGGATTGTCTTAGTAAGGTAATACAGACAATTCCATCCATTCATCAAGAGCAGTCGAGGGACCGGCCCTGTGACACTGCGGCAACCTACGAAAGTAAGGTGCCAAATCCGGCAGGTAAGACCTGGTAGATGAACGAAGAGTGTGGATCATTTCAGCCTCTGTAAGGGCGTCATCTATAAGGGATGACGCCTTTTTTGTTATCCTCAGGAATGCCTGGCAGATGAGAACTCCTGTGAAGTGCGCTGATCTGCCAGGCAGAGGGGGCGCACTTTTTTTACAGCTACTACGATATAGAGGAGGAAGCCAATGAGTATAGAAGGAGCAGAAGTAGTAAAGGAACATCAGGAGTATGTATTGCAGCCGTGGGCGAAACAGGGCGGACCGGTCCTGCCCATAAAGCGGGCCGAAGGGATTTATTTCTGGGACTATGACGATAAGCGCTATGCCGATATGTCTTCCCTGCTGGTATGTGCCAATTTGGGACACAGCAATCCCGATATTATCGAAGCCATTTGTCAGCAGGCCCACACGATGCCCTTTATGGCCCCGGACTTTGCTTCAGGACCGAAGTCGTATCTGGCCAAAAAGCTCGTCGAGCTGGCCGGTGCCGATACATACAGCCGGGTATTCTTTACCTGCGGCGGGGCTGAATCCAATGAAAATGCCATTAAAATTGCCCGTCTCGTAACGGGGCGGACGAAAGTCTTCAGCGCATACCTCAGCTATCACGGCGCAACCCTGGGTGCAGCCCATGCGTCCGGTGACTGGCGGCGCTTTGCAGCCGAAGCAGGCGGCGCCAGTGGATTCGTTCACTTTTTCAACCCCTACCCGTACCGCGACGGCTATACCTACGGTGTCGATGAAGAAGAAGAAACCAAAAAGGCGCTGGCTCAGCTGGAACGGCAGCTCCACTTTGAAGGCACAGACCGGGTAGCAGCCATTCTGATGGAAAGCATCGTCGGCGCCAACGGCGTCATCATTCCGCCGAAAGGCTATATGGAAGGCGTGCGGGCCCTCTGCGATACCTATGGCATTCTCCTTATTCTGGATGAAGTCATGGCCGGGTTTTACCGCACTGGCAAGCCTTTCACGTGGCAGCACTTCGACCTCAAGCCGGACATCATCACTTTTGCCAAAGGAGTTACGAGCGGCTATGTTCCGCTGGGCGGCGTCATTGTCAGCAAGGCCATTGGCGAGTATTTTACAGAACACGTTCTTCCCTGCGGCCTGACCTACAGCGGCCATACCCTGGCCTGCGCAGCCGGTGTAGCAGCTCTGAACTACTACGAGCAGCATCACATTGCTGAGCACGTACAGAAAGTCGGCGCCGTTCTGAAACAGGAACTGCAGCGCCTGGCCGATGTCCATCCCATTGTCGGCGAAGCCCGGGCCATTGGCCTCTTCTCTTCGCTGGAACTGGTAAAGGATAAGAAGACGCGGACGCCCCTTGCAGCCTATGGCGAAGCCAATACGATTCTGCCGGCTATTAAAGGGGAACTGCGCAAGCGCGGCTTTTCCACCTTTGGAAGAGAAAACAACATCAATATTTGTCCGCCCCTGATCATTACGGAAGAAGAACTGCGAACCAATCTGGCCATTCTCGACGACGTACTGACCTGGGCCGATCAGAAATATATTCAGGCATAATGTACATACATACAGGCCTGTAGATATAGATAGATACATTTTACGATTACAAATCGTTTTATCCGATAGAGAAATATGAGGAGGAATTACACTATGAGCAATGCTGTTATCTTATCACCGCAGGAAAAGCGGATTCAGTGGGAAATTTTAGGAAAAGAAGAACAGAAAAAGCAGGGCCATTATAACCGCGCTGTTGGCCTTTTGCAGACGATTCGCGCTGCCAAGCCGCAGATCGATGTAGAACGGGGCCTGTATTTTACCCGGTCCTTCCGGGAAACAGAAGGGCAGCCTCTGATTCTGCGCTGGGCAAAAGCACTGTATTATTATGCAGCTAATGCGACGGTATACATTGACGATCAGCAGCTGATTGTCGGCCGCAGCGGCAAGCCCGGCCGGTACGGGATTTTATATCCTGAACTGGACGGCGATATCCTCAAAGGCGCTATTGAAACGCTGCCAACACGGGATAATTCGCCTTTCTCCATTACCGAAGAAGATGCCAGAATCGTAACCGATGAAATTGCACCGTACTGGAAAGGCAAGACTTTCCACGAAGATCTGGCCAAGGCCCTGACGGGGGATACGAAAAAGCTGACGTACAATCCTGATCTGACATCGCGGTATATTGTCAATGAAACGGCTTCGTTCCGCACGTCCCTGCAGTGGGTTCACGATTACGAAATCGTCCTGAAAAAAGGGTATCTGGGCATTAAAGCCGAAGCAGAAGAACGGCTGGCAGCTCTGGACCCGTACAGCCCTATTGACAATACGGAAAAGAAACCCTTCCTGGAAGCGGTTATTACGACGTGTGACGCCATCATTTTATGGGCCCGCCGCCACAGCGAACTGGCCCGTCAGCTGGCAGCGAGAGAAACCAATCCGACGCGGCGGCAGGAACTGCAGCGCATTGCCGATACGTGCGAATACGTACCGGCTCATCCGGCGCGGACCTTTTACGAAGCCATTCAGTCCCAGTGGTTTACGCAGATGTTTTCCCGTATTGAACAGAAGACAGGGACCATCATTTCCAACGGACGTATGGACCAGTACCTCTATCCTTATTACAAGAAGGATATCGAAGCAGGCCGCATTACAGACGACGAAGTTCAGGAACTGTTTGAATGTATGTGGGTAGCTATGGGGCAGTTTGTCGACCTTTACCTGTCGGAAGCAGGCGGCGCCTTCAACGAAGGCTATGCCCACTGGGAAGCCGTCACCATTGGCGGCCAGACGCCGGACGGCAGAGATGCGACGAATGAACTGACCTATATCCTCCTCAAATCGAAGCGGGAATTCCCCTTTAACTATCCGGACCTGGCAGCCCGCATCCATACGCGGAGTCCGCAGCGGTATCTGTACGAAGTAGCCGAAACGATCAAGGCCGGCGAAGGGTTCCCGAAACTGATCAACGATGAAGACGTTGTGCCCCTGCTGCTGGCCAAGGGTGCTGATTTTGCCGAAGCCTATGACTACAGCGTGTCGGGCTGCGCCGAATGCCGTATGCCCAACCGGGATACGTACACCAGCCCCAACGCGTACATCAACTTTGCGGCAGCACTGGAAATGGTCATTTACAACGGCCGCATGCTGAAATACGGTGACGAACAGCTCGGTCTGGAAACAGGTGACTTTGAAGACTTCAAGTCCTTCGATGACGTTCTGCAGGCCTATCTGAAACAGCAGCGCTATTTCATTTCCCAGGCCTTCATTCAGCAGCATGAAATCATCCGCCTCCGGGCGCAGCATTTCGCAACGCCTTTGGGCTCGCTGCTGAACAAGCTCTGCCGCGACTCCTATACGGACCTGCATCAGCCTTCTATTCCCGGCGGCATCGACCTGGGCTACTTCGAATACATGGGCTATGCTACCGTCATCGATTCCCTGGCAGCGATCAAGAAATTTGTCTTTGAAGACAAGGTGCTTACGCTCCACGAACTGAAAGATGCCCTGGAACACAATTTTGAAGGCTATGAAGCTATTCGCCAGCTCCTCCTCAACGGACCGAGCTACGGCAATGACGATCCCTATACCGATGAAATCGGCAGACTTCTCGACCGGGAAGCACAGGACTTTACGCGGAAATACAGCAAAGAACTGGGCGTCCACATGGATTTGCGCCTCGTTCCTTTCACCTCTCACGTTCCCTTTGGCAAAGTCGTTGGCGCTACGCCGAACGGCCGTCTGGCAGCAACACCACTTTCCGACGGGGCCAGTGCCTCCCAGGGCGCCGATCTTAACGGACCGACGGCGATCCTGCTGTCCAATAATGAAACGAAAAACTTCTCCTATAACGAACATGCCGGCCGGCTGCTCAACATTAAGCTCAGCCCGTCGTGCGTACAGGGCGAAGTGGGGACGCAGAAACTGGTTCAGTTTATCAAGGCCTGGCGGGATCTCAAGCTGTGGCATGTACAGTTCAATGTTATTAACAGCGATACTCTGCGGGAAGCGCAGAAACATCCGGACCAGTACCGGAACCTTCTCGTCCGCGTGGCCGGATACAGCGCATACTTTACGGAACTGTCGAAAGATCTGCAGGATGACCTCATTTCCCGGACGGAACACGAGGCTGTATAATGACGGCACCGACGTATGTGTTCAATATTCAGCATTATTCACTTCATGACGGCCCGGGCATCCGCACCATTGTGTTTCTCAAGGGATGTCCCATGCGATGCCGGTGGTGCTGCAATCCCGAATCTCAGTCGTATACGCCGGAGCTGGCCTATGCAGCTAACCGCTGCATAGGTGCAGCTGCCTGCGGACATTGTAAGACCGTTTGTCCACAGCAGGCTCTGGACTTTGGCGATGACGGCAAAGCCGTCGTACAGCGGGAGCGCTGCAGTCAGTGCCAGGCCTGCGTGTCGGCCTGTCCGGCCCGGGCGCTGCAGACGGAAGGAAAGCTATATACGGTACAGCAGCTGCTGGATATTGTGGAAAAAGACGCCGTCTTTTATGAACACGGCGAAGGGGGTCTGACCGTAAGCGGCGGCGAGCCCCTGAGTCATCCCGAATTCCTGGCAGCCCTGCTGGAAGGGGCGAAGAAGCGGCATATTCATACGGCTATCGAGACCTGCGGAAACGCACCGTATGCCGCCCTGCAGGCAGCGGCTCCTTTTCTGGACACGATTCTTTTCGACATCAAGTCCATGAACTCAGCCCGGCATAAGGAATATACAGGCTGGGGCAATGAACAGATACTGGCTAATTTTACAGCGCTGTGCCGGGATTTTCCGGCAATGTCCAAGTGGGTGCGCACGCCGGTTATTCCCGGATTTAATGATACGCCTGAAGATATTCGCGCCATCCGCGAGTTTCTGAAAGGAATCCCGAACGTTACCTATGAAGCCCTGCCGTATCATCAGCTGGGCCGGGGCAAGTATATCGCCCTCGGGCGGGACTATCCTATGGGCGATGCAGCGCTGGGGGAAGACATGCGCCGCTACATCGAGCTCGTCAATTATGACAGTACGCATCACGGGGAACAATAGAACAAAGAACATTAATACAGCAATCGTATGGTTATATAAACGGCAGATGCCCTTCGGGGGAACGGGTGTCTGCCAGCAGAGGGGGGTAGGTACTATGTCTCGTACCGTATATCATCATGGCGTCATTCGGACTATGACCGGTCCCGATGATGTCGCCGAGGCACTGATCGTCCAGGATGGACGCATTGCAGCTGTAGGAAGCAATACAGCTATAGAGTCAGAGATTCACGCTGACGATGCGGTCATTGATTTAAAAGGGCAGGCCGTGCTTCCCGGATTTATTGATGCCCACAGTCATATTCTGGAACAGGCCCAGTACTTTCAGTATGCCGATATCAGTCAGGCCCGCAGCTTTGCTGATATCGTGCAGCTCCTGAAAGACTTTGCCCGGCATCATGACATCGGGCCGGACAGCGTTCTGGTCGGCACGGGCTATGATCAAAACGACCTGGAGGAACAGCGTCATCCTGATGCGGCAGTTCTTGATGAGGTCAGTACGGCTGTGCCGATTTTTATTCGCCACGTATCCGGTCATGTAGGCGTTGCCAATTCGGCACTGCTGCGGCTGGCCGGCATTACGAAGGATACGCCCGATCCAGCCGGTTCCCGGTACGGACGCATTCCGGGAACGCAGGAACCGAACGGCTATGCCGAAGAGCTGGCTGCGCTGGCGCCGTATTACCAGGTTATAGAACAGCGCAGTCCTTACGACTGGCCGAAGCTCTGGAAACAGGCTCAGGATCTGTACGCTTCCTATGGCATTACGACGGCTCAGAACGGCGCGTCTACAGCTGATGATATTGCCGTCCTGGCAGATCTGGCCGCTCATGACGCCATCCAGCTAGACGTGGTTGCCTATATTCGGGCAACAGAACAGCCGGAACGTATTTTTGAGGCCTATTCCCAGTACGACGGTACCTATTCTCACCATCTCAAGTTAGGCGGATGGAAATTCTTTCTCGACGGATCGCCGCAGGCCCGCACGGCCTGGCTGAGCAAGCCCTATGAAGGCAGCCCGACGTACAGCGGCTATGCTGCCGTATCGGATGACGTCCTGACCAGGCAGCTGAAAGATGCCATTGATCACGGCCGGCAGACTCTGGCTCACTGTAATGGCGATGCGGCGTCGGAACAGTATCTGCGCTGCTATGAAAAGGCGCTGCACGAATCGCAGTATCCTCATAAAGACGCGCTCCGTCCGGTCATGATTCACTGCCAGACCGTGCGGCAGGATCAGCTGGACCGTTTTGCGGCGCTGCACATGATTCCATCGTTCTTCAATGCCCATACGTGGTACTGGGGCGATGTGCATGTACGCAATCTCGGCCTGGAACGGGCGTCTCACATCAGTCCCGTCCGGTCGGCCCTGAAGCGGGGCCTTTGCTACAATCTGCACCGCGATACGCCCATCGTCAAGCCTGATGTGCTGCACAGTGTATGGGCAGCGGCAGCACGGCAGACCAAATCGGGCCGCGTTCTGGATGAAGACGAAAGGCTTACGCCTTATGAAGCACTGGCCGGCATTACCAGTCAGGCTGCCTACATGTACGGCGAAGAACAGTCTAAGGGAACCCTGGAAGTCGGAAAACGAGCCGATCTGGTCGTATTGGACCGCGACCCGGCAGCCGTGCCGACAGAAGATATTCGGTCTGTTGACGTCGTTTCCACGATCGTCGCTGGTGTGCCTGTATGGCACAGAAAGTAAGGAGGAATCTGTATGAGTGAACATAGTGAGTCCTTGTCTGTGGATATTCGCACTCCCATTACCCCGCAAAAAACAGAGAAAAAAGGGAACAGGCCTGTATCTGTACAACAGAGTTTAAAACGGATTGCTGTCGGAAGCTGGCGGGGCCTGCAGTATATCGTCGTCGTTGCCGCCATCGTCATCATCTGGGATATACTGGCGCAGCTGGGATATATCAATCCCATTACCCTGCCCGGTCCCCGGACCATTGCTGCTACAGCCGCTTCCATGATCAGCGACGGCTCGCTGGCAGAACAGCTGGAAGTCAGCATTATCCGCGTCCTCAAAGGCTATGTCCTGGCCGGTATTGCCGGCATTTCCCTGGGCATCGTCCTCGGCCTGTCCCGGCAGATGTACAAACTTCTTGATCTGCTCATTCAGATCCTGCGGCCCATTCCGCCTATTGGCTGGATACCGCTGGCCATTCTCTGGTTTGGTATTGATGAAACGTCCAAGGTATTCATCATTTTCCTGGGCGGGTTCTACGTCGTCCTGATCAACGTCATCGACGGCATCCATCAGGTCGATCCCAAACTGATCGAAGTGGCAAAAGTCCTGGAAATTTCCAGACTGCGCCAGATCTTTACGCTCATTATACCGGCAGCTTTGCCCAGCATCTTTACGGGCATGCGCGTCGCCCTGGCAGCCTGCTGGTCCTGCGTCGTAGCAGCCGAACTGGTTGCCTCATCGAGCGGCATTGGCTACATGATTATGAATGCCCGCCAGTTTTCGCTGAGCGATGTTGTCATTGTGGGCATGATTTCTATCGGCATTCTCGGTAAGATCATGGATCTGGCCCTGAAACAGGTAGAATACCGGGTTTCCCGTTATGAATAAGGAGGGACTACGATGGAAGAATATGTACGTGTAGCACATCTGAACAAGACCTTTATCCAGGGAAAACGGCGCGTGCCTGTACTGCAGGATCTGAGCTTTTCCATTCAGAAAGGCGAGTTTGTCTGCCTCGTCGGCGCCAGCGGCTGCGGCAAGAGTACGGTTCTGCGCAGCATTGCCGGCCTGGACATGGATTTCAGCGGCACTATTACTGTCGGCGGCAAGGCCATTACGGGGCCCAGCCGCGAACGGGGCGTTATCTTTCAGGAAGCCCGCCTGTTTCCGTGGCTGACGGTGGAAGAAAATGTAGCCTATTCCCTGCAGCATATGAGTAAAGAGCAGAAAAAAGACTGTGTCCAGCATCACATTGATCTCGTCGGTCTTCACGGCTTTGAATCGGTTTATCCCCGTCAGCTTTCAGGCGGCATGGCTCAGCGGGCGAACATTGCCCGGGCTCTGGTCAATAATCCCAAGCTGCTGCTCCTGGATGAACCGTTCAGCGCACTGGATACGTTTACGAAGATCAATTTGCAGCAGGCTGTGTATCAGATTAAAGAAAGCGAACATTCGACGATGCTCATGGTTACGCATGACATTGAAGAAGCCGTCTTTCTGGCCGATACGGTCATTATGCTGTCGCCTCAGTTCGAAGGAGGCAAGAAGATTATTCCCATTCCGCTGCCTCGGCCGCGGGATCGCAACTCCGTGGAATTTACGAAAATAAAGAAACAGATTTTTGATGATTTTTTTGCACAGCAGCAACAAGCGGTGTAAGGGAACCGCAAAAAGGGGGGAACTAGTGTATGAATTGGAAAAAATATGCAGCAGTTTTTGCCGCTGCCATGACGGCTGCCGCCGTTCTGGCCGGCTGCGGCGGTACAGGAGCAAGTGAACAGAATGCCAGTGCCGCCAAGTCTGATGGGGGAGACAAGGTGCTTCGCATTGCCATTCAGCCGTCAGCTACATGGGCGCCGCTGTGGTATCTTAAAGATACAGGGCGCCTGGAACAGGCTTTGAAGGATAAGGGAATTACTGTGAAATGGACAGAATTTGAATCGGGTCCGCCCATGAATGAATCCTTTGCTGCAGGGCAGCAGGATATTGGCGTCGGCGGCGATGTGCCTGTCGTGGCGCCGCTGGCGAAAGGCCAGAAGAATGTCATCATTGCCCAGGGCGGCAAAGGGGACCAGACCCAGGCCGTCGTCGTCGGCAAGGACTCGGGCATTACCGATCCGGCCCAGCTGAAAGGAAAGAAAATCGGCATTACTGTCGGCTCCAGTGCCCATCATATGCTGTATTCCCTCCTGGCTAAGTACGGCTATACCTTAAAAGACGTAGATGTCATCAACATTACGGCCGGCGACGCTGAAACGGCGCTGCTGAACAAACAGGTCGATGCCGTCGTATTCTGGGAACCGAACGTTACCTTCCTCATCGATAAGGGAGCAGGAAACTTTTTAATCGACCAGAAAGGCCTGCCTAACGGCGGCGGACCGATTTTCGCTACTGCAGCGTATGCGAAAGACAATCAGGATGTAATTAAGATTGTACTGCAGGAATATGCCAAGGCAGCGAAAGAAATCAAGGCCGATCCGGCCAAGGCTGCGCCCACACTGGCGCCTCATTTCCACTGCACGCCGGAACAGATGGTCAAGATTATCGGCGAATATTCCTATCCTGTCACCTTCGGCGATGACGATGCGGCAGGTCTGCAGGAAACGGCTGATTTCCTCCATGAAATCGGCATTATTAAAAAGGAACTGAAGGTCAAGGAATTTATTGATGCAGCTACAGCAAATTCGCTGCAGTCCTAACTATATGCATATATAACAATAATATATCAGAGAAAGCAGGTGCTATATGAAATGGAAAACCATGATTGCCGCTCTGTTTGCGGGAGTGGCTGCTGCTGCGCTGCTAGCAGCGTGCGGCACAGAAAAGGCGGCTAATACGGCCGGTACGGGAGACGCCAAGACCGTGCGCATTGCCATACAGCCGTCGACGGAATGGCTTCCTTTGTGGTATGCCAAAGATACGGGCGAGCTGGAAAAGACGCTGAAAGAAAAAGGAATTACTGTGAAATGGACGGAGTTTGAGTCCGGTCCGCCTATGAATGAATCTTTTGCTGCAGGACAGCAGGATATTGGCATCAGCGGCGGTGTTCCCGTCATTTCCCTGCTGGCTAAAGGGCAGAAAAACGTAATCGTTGCCCAGGGCAGCAGTGCCGATCACGTCCATGCCGTCGTCGTCGGCAAGGACTCGGGCATTACGGATGTCCAGGGACTGAAAGGCAAGAAAATCGGCCTTACCATCGGTTCCAGTGCCCATCAGTATGTGTACAGCCTGCTGAAAAAACACAATCTTTCCATTAAGGATGTAGAGATTGTCAATATTTCTGCCGGCGATGCCGAAACGGCGCTGCTCAACAAACAGGTAGATGCCGTTGCCTTCTGGCAGCCCAATGTGACCTTCCTCGTCGATAAAAAGGTCGGAACAGCTCTTCCTGATGAACCGGATATTCCCTACTGCGGTGCGCCTATCTTTGCAACAGAAGCATATGTCAAACAGAATCAGGATGTCGTAAAGGCCGTCCTTTCTGCCTATGCCAAGGCGGCGAAAGAAATTAAGGCCGATCCGGCCAAGGCTGCTGCCGTTCTGGCACCGCACTTCCATGCTTCGCCGGAACAGATGAAGACCATTATCGAACAGAGCCAGTATCCCGTCAAAATCAGTGACGGCGACATCAAAGGTCTGGAAGATACTGTTGCTTTCATGAAAAGCATTGGCATCATCAAAAAAGATATAAACATTAAAGACTATATCGATACGTCCCTTGCTGAAGGGCTGTAAGGCAATCCTTTCGGCAGGATACCTGAAACGCTGCCGGCCTTTGCCGGCAGGTACGGTTTCAGAATAGCAGCCCCCGGTTAAGAAGCTCTGGTTTGCACAGCGTAATGTACCCCGCTCCCTGCAAACCAGGACTTCTTTTTTTAGTGTGGTATGTACTGCCATCCAGGCGGGGCAGCCTCTTTCTTTTTTTGGCTCTATCCTATATAATAAGGAATTAATATAGTAATTGTAATGATGGATATGTTTGAAACAGAAATGGAGAATAGAACGATGAAACTAAAATACATAGCTCTTGTTGGCGTAATCGCAATTTCTGCAGCTGCAGTTGTGCCGGCTGGTTCTTCACCTTCTTTTGCTGCCAAAGGAGGCATCAAAATGTCGGCTCCCAAAGCCCTTCCGGCTCCTAAAGCAGTGCCTTCCAGCAGCGGAAATGCAGCCAAATCCAGTACTTCGACCAAGCAGACCGCTCCTGGCAGCCAGACAAAACAACAGACTGCCTCCGGGCAGAGCCAGGCAGGGACGGCACCTTCTTCTTCCCGCTGGGGCGGCGTTATGCGTAATATTGGCCTCCTGGCCGGCGGCATGTTCCTCGGCAGCATGCTCAGCAGCTTATTTGGCTGGGGCGGCATGGGCTTTATGGCCGATATTATGGGTCTGCTGTTTAACATTATTCTGGCCTTTATTGTTTTTGCCCTTTTGTCCTGGGCCTGGAGAAAAATACGCGGACGCAGACATACTGATGATGACGATGCCTATCGCCGCGGCTATGAAGCGGCAAAACGGGAAGAACGGTTCCGTCATCACGGTCCTACCATTGACGTGACGCCTGTGGACGATGAGGAGAAAAAGAAAAAATGGTAGAAGCCGTCAGCCTGGCATGATGACATGGCAGCAGGCGGAAAGGGCAGGTACGAAGGCCTGCCGAATAGAGGATACTGCGAGATAGCAGCAGGAAAGGAGACAGGCAGCATGGCAGAGTACATTATGCTGCAGGGAACGAGTTCTCACGTTGGCAAGAGCATACTGGCAACGGCGCTGTGCCGGATATTTTTTCAGGAAGGAAAGCGCGTTGTGCCCTTTAAGGCACAGAATATGGCCCTCAATTCCTTTGTTACTGCTGACGGACGGGAAATGGGGCGGGCCCAGGTTGCCCAGGCGGAAGCGGCAGGACTGCTTCCTTCGGTGGAAATGAATCCGGTACTGCTGAAGCCGACAGGCAACAGCTGCTCTCAGGTCATTATTGACGGCTATCCTGTTGGCAATATGTCGGCAAAAGAATATCATCAGGGCTATTCCCTGAAAGCCTTTGATGCCGTAACGGCAGCGCTGCAGCGGTTGCAGATGGCCTATGATACCATTGTCATTGAAGGTGCCGGCAGCCCGGCTGAAGTCAATTTAAAAGATCACGATATTGTCAATATGCGGGTTGCCAAATATCTGGGCGCACCGGTTCTGCTCGTAGCCGATATTGACCGCGGCGGTTCACTGGCCGCCCTGGTGGGAACGCTGGAGCTGCTCGATGAAGAAGAACGAAATCTGGTTAAAGGACTGATTATCAATAAGTTTCGCGGCGATATTTCCTTATTTGAGCCGGCTGTGTCCTTTCTGGAACAAAAGACAGGAAAGCCTGTCCTCGGCGTAATTCCGTTCATTGAAGACCTGGGAATTGATGACGAAGACTCCGTATCGCTCGAAGAAAAACAACACAGCCTGAAAACGGGGGAACTGCATATAGCCGTTATTCAGCTGCCCAAACTGTCGAATTTTACGGATTTTGACAGCCTGGCAGCAGAAACAGACGTTTCCCTGTATTACGTACCCCATCCCGACTCTCTGGGCCAGCCTGATGTCATTATCCTGCCAGGCAGCAAGAATACGGCTGCCGATATGGCCTGGCTCCGCGAAACGGGCCTGGCAGACGCTATCTGCCGTCAGTTGGAAAAGTCTGTACCGGTCATTGGGATCTGCGGCGGCTATCAGA
Organism: uncultured Megasphaera sp.; assembly: GCF_958350005.1. Classification (GTDB taxonomy): domain Bacteria; phylum Bacillota; class Negativicutes; order Veillonellales; family Megasphaeraceae; genus Megasphaera. Next base: position 14,912 of record NZ_CATWFF010000022.1, read on the forward strand.
TGCTGGGGCAGTGGATTCATGACCCACTCCATACGGAGTCATCCGTCACTTCTACGCCGGGCCTGGGGCTGCTGCCTGTCGAAACGACTTTTGCCGAAGCAAAATCCCTGTCTCAGGTGCAGGGCGTCTGCCAGAATCTGCCTTTTGTCGGAACGACTCTTTCAGCCCCTGTGCTGAAGGGCTACGAAATTCACATGGGCCAGACGACAGATGTGGAATCAGGCCTGTGCCATCCTGTCGTAGTGACCGAGAGAAAGGGACAGCCCTGCCATGTCGTTCACAGTACGGCCCGGAAGGATGGCCTGGTGTGGGGAACGTACATGCACGGTATTTTCGATAATGACGGATTTCGTCAGGATCTGCTGAACAGCCTGCGCCGCCGCAAAGGGCTGCCGCCGCTGCTGCAGCGGAATCATGTGCAGACAGAAAAGGAGCGCCATTATGATCAGCTGGCTCAGGTCGTCCGCAACCATTTGGACATGACGGCGCTGCGGCGTATAATGGCAGGGAGTGCAGATCATGATTAGCTTACTGGCGTTTTTGCTGGATGTCCTGTGGGGCGATCCGCGCACAAGGCTTCATCCCGTAGCTTTGATGGGAAAACTGATTTCTCTCCTGGAACGGTGGCTCTATGCTTCCAAAGCCGGAAAGACTGTACAGTTTCTCAGCGGTGCCGTACTGTCCCTGTTAGTTCTCTGGATCGTCTATGATGTGACGGTCCTGTTCCTGACAGGCTTGTCGTATCTGCACATGCCCTATGTATCCTATGGCCTGCAGGCTGTTGTTCTTTCCTTTATGATTTGTCCGAAAAGCCTGGCCCAGGCAGGGCAGGAGATTTATCATCTGCTCCTCCATCATCACCTGGCTGCAGCCAGGGAAAAAGTAGGCTGGATTGTGGGCCGTGACACGCAGAAGCTAGATGAAAGCGAAATCGTTCGGGCCACTGTGGAAACGGTGGCGGAAAATACGACAGACGGCATTGTGTCGCCGCTCTTCTTTTTTGCCCTTGCCGGCCTGCCCGGAGCAGTGGTGTATCGGGCGGCCAATACGCTGGACTCCATGATTGGCTATAAAAATGACCGCTACCTGTATTTTGGCCGCTTCGCCGCCAGACTGGATGATGTACTGAATTATATTCCTGCGCGCATTGGGGCTCTGTTCTTTTTGCTGGCAGCGGCCATCCTGCAGGATGATGTGCGGCAGGCCTGGCGTATATTGCGCCGTGATGCGGCCAAACATCCCAGCCCCAATGGCGGGTACAGCGAAGCAGCCGTTGCCGGTGCGCTGCGAATCCGCCTGGGCGGATACAATTCCTATTTTGGCCGGACTTCTTTCCGGGCCTATATGGGAGATCCCCAGCAGGAACTGGTGCCCCGGCATATTCGCCAGGCTATTTCGCTCATGTATGTCGTCACGATTCTGGCTGTTTTAGCAGCGGCCTTGTGCCGATGGCAGTAAGGAGCCGGTTATGGAACTTATCGTTCGCGTTCCCGGATCGTGCGGCGAACTGGCGCAGGGATATACAAAGGGACAGCCTTATCTCGTAACCTGTCCGATTAACTGGTATACAGAAGTTCGCGTTACCGACAGGGAGCAGCCGTCGGGATATATGGGAACAAAGAGCATGGCTGCCCTGGACCGTACCTTGGCGTATTTCGGTAATCCCCCTTTTCCCTATGCTCTTTCTGTCTCTTCACCGCTGCCGCCGGAGAAGGGAATGGCCTCGAGCAGTGCCGATATTGGAGCCGTAGCAGTTGCTGCTGCTGCCGCCCTGGGCAAGGTGCTGACGGAAGAGGAAGTTGCCCGTATTGCTTCGTCCATAGAGGCGACAGACGGCGTATTTTGCCGCGGCGTTGTGGCTCTGAACTATGGGACAGGGCAGATACTGCGGCGGTATGGGTCACTGCCATCCCTTAAGATTGCCGTATTCGATACGGGGGGACAGATTAATACAGCCCAGTTTCACCGCCAGTATGATGGAGCCGCAAAACGGGCAGCAGCGGAGAGCAGTGCCCCCTTGTCCATGTTGGTGCCGCCTTATACAGCAGAACGTATTGGCGCGGCTGCGACCTGCAGTTCCCGCCTTCATCAGCAGGTGCTGCCCAAGGAGGGTCTGGAAACGATACTTGCCGTGCTGCCGCAGCTGGGAAGTGTCGGCATTAATGTAGCCCACAGCGGCACCGTTGCAGGGCTGCTGTTTCCGCCAGATTGTACGGAAGACTATCTGGATATGCAGGCGGCGCCGTTCGTAAGTTCCCTGGTTTCGTGGTCCTATATGGGAGCGGCAACGCTGTGCAGCGGCGGATGGACCATACAGAGGAGGAGGTAAGCCCATGAAATCCCGGCAATTCGAGCATGGCGGCAATGTATATGACACGCCGCCGACACATACGGCATGGATTGATTTCAGTGCCAATATCAATCCCCTGGGCCTGTCTGCACAGGCCGAGCAGGCCATTCGGCAGCATATTCCGGAGCTGATTCATTATCCGGACCCGCAGGGGAGAAAGATAAAAGAAGCCCTGTCTTCGTATTATGGTGTACCTGGTGAACAGCTTGTGCTGGGAAATGGAGCAGCTGAATTATTTTATCTCTATATGCATCAGGCCCGGCCCCGGCAGGTCGTCATTCCAGTACCGTCCTTTTCAGAATACGAGCGGTCAGCTGCAGCCGTTCAGGCCCATATTACGCCTGTATATTTACAGGAAGACCAGCAGTTTGCCCTTCCCTGGAAGCAGCTGCTGGCGTACTGCGGAAAGGCGGACTGCATCATACTGGGCAATCCCAATAATCCTACGGGAACGACTGTCTCTGTCGATGCCGTTCAGGAGCTTGCAGAGGCGGCACAAGGCCGGGGAACGGACATCCTCATTGACGAATCGTTTCTGGATTTTCTGCCTCATGAGCATCTCTATTCAGCACGAACCCTGATTCAGCAGTATGACTGTATCATGAGTATTCGTTCGCTGACGAAGTTTTATGCCCTGCCAGGCCTGCGCCTGGGATTTGCCGCTGTATCTCCTCAAAAAGCAGCTGCTCTGGAAGCGCATAAAGATGTGTGGAATGTCAATTTACTGGCTCAGTATGCCGGTATAGCTGCCCTGGCTGACAAGGCCTACCAGGAGCGGACGCGTCAGTATGTAGAAACTGAAAAAACATACCTCTATGAGTCGCTGCGGCGAATTCCCGGAATTCACGTCTATGCGCCGTCTGTTAATTTTATCTTATTCCGGATTCTCCGCAGCGGCTGGACGGCTCAAAAACTGGCGGCAGCCCTGCGGAATGAGGGAATCCTGATTCGTAATTGTGACAACTACATGGGATTGGATGAATCGTATGTGCGAATTGCTGTAAAGCGCAGGGAAGACAACGAAGTGCTGATACAGAAGATGAAGGCACTGCTTGTATAGAAACCGATGCAGAAAGGGACAGGACCTGTTCTGCATCGGTTTTTTATGGCATGTTCATATTTTCAC
>NZ_CATWFF010000023.1 GCF_958350005.1 uncultured Megasphaera sp.
AGCTTTAGTATAAATTTTTAGCCTCCTGCAGGTGATTTGGCCTGTATGGAATGTTAGGATGGAGATATATGCTGGAATTTCCGATTAAGCGTACCATTGTCATTGATGATACGAAAAAGAAGAAACGAAGCCGTAAGAAAAAAGAAGACGGCGAAAAAATGATTATTAACGGCACCGTAAATTTACCGGATAAAAAGCCGCTGAAAAAGATGGACCCTCTGCCGAAAAATGCGAAAAATCTGGTCATCGTCGAATCACCGGCCAAGGCCAAGACGATTGAACGCTTCCTGGGCAGTGAGTATAAAGTTATGGCCAGCCGCGGACATCTTCGCGACCTGCCGCGCAACCAGTTCGGCGTAAATATTGAAAACGGCTTTACGCCGTCGTATACGAATATGTGGGATAAGCGCAAGCTTATTGAAGAGCTGCAGCATGAATTTGTCCGCTCGAAGAATGTCTATCTGGCAACTGACCCGGACCGCGAAGGGGAAGCGATTTCCTGGCATCTGGCTCATTTGCTGGAAATGGATCCCAAGGAAAAATGCCGCGTCATGTTTCATGAAATTACGAAGAAGGCTGTTCTGGCCGGCATGGATGATCCGGAGCCCATTGATCTGCAGAAGGTAGACGCCCAGCAGGCACGGCGCGTCCTCGACCGTATCGTGGGGTATAAGCTCAGTCCGCTGCTGTGGAAAAAAGTCTGCAAAGGCCTCAGTGCCGGCCGCGTGCAGTCCGTTGCCGTTCGTTTGATCTGCGAACGGGAAGAAGAAATCAAGGCCTTCGTTCCTGAAGAATACTGGACGGTCAGCGGCGTATACAAGACGGAAAAAGGGCTGTCCCTGACGGCAGAACTGGTCAAAATCGACGGGAAAAAAGCGGATATCAGCGATGGAGACCAGGCCCGACAGATTGCAGAAGATCTGCAGTGGGAGCAGAAAGGCCTTGCCGGTCATGAGCCCGATCGGATTGAAAAGGTAGAAAAACGGCGCCGCAAGCGTCAGCCCCAGCCGCCGTTTACAACGTCGACGATGCAGCAGGAATGTGTAAGCAAGCTGAATTTCGGCGCCAAGAAGACGATGATGCTGGCCCAGCAGCTGTATGAAGGGCTGGATATTGGCGACCATGGTCATGTCGGCCTCATTACGTACATGCGTACAGACTCGGTGCGTATTAATGACGACATGATTCAGGCTGCACGGGAACGTATTCGTTCTGTGTATGGCCCGGAATATGTGCCGCCTAAGCCGCGAATCTACAAGACGAAGCAGTCCAGTCAGGATGCTCATGAAGCGATCCGGCCGACGTCGCTGGAACTGACGCCGGCCAAGGTAGCGGACTTCTTGTCCCGCGACCAGCTGCGTCTGTATACGCTGATCTGGAACCGGTTCCTGGCCAGCCAGATGGAAGCCGTTGAAACGGAACACATGGCCATTACGATTCACAGCGGCCAGTATGAACTGCGGGCTGCCGGATATAAAGTAGTATTTAAAGGGTTTACGGAACTCTATGAAGATGCAAAGAAAGATAAGACGGCAGCTGAACTTCCTCATCTGGAAGAAGGAACAGTGGTCCACAATCAGAGTGTCGAACCGACGCAGCATTTCACGCAGCCGCCGGCCCGGTACACCGAAGCCAGCCTGATTAAGACGCTGGAAGAAAAGGGGATTGGCCGCCCGAGTACGTATGCGCCCATTATGGATACGATCCAGAACCGGAACTACGTGGAAAAGAAGGACAAACAGTTTGTCCCGACAGAACTGGGCGTCATTATTGTGGATCTGCTCAAAAAATACTTTGAACGGATTATTAACGTCGGGTTTACAGCCCATATGGAAGAAGAACTGGACGGTATTGAACGGGGGACCGATACGTATGTTCATGTCCTGCAGGAATTTTACGATGTTTTCAAGCCTGAAATGGATGTGGCTGAAGAACAGATGGAAAAGGTCACTGTTGCCGGACAGGACTCCGGACAGGTCTGCGAACTTTGCGGCGCACCGATGGTGTATAAATTCGGCCGATTCGGCAAATTCCTGGCGTGCTCCAATTTCCCGGAATGCCGCAATACAAAGGCTATTGTGGAAGATCTGGGCATTACATGCCCCAAGTGCGGCAAAGGCACACTGATCAAGCGCAAATCCAAACGGGGCCGCCTGTTTTACGGATGCAGTGAGTATCCGGAATGTGATTTTGTACTGTGGAATCAGCCTGTCGATAAGAAATGCCCTCTCTGCGGCAGCATCATGGTAGTTAAACATTATAAAAAAGGGCCAGATAAGATATTCTGCAGCAATCCAGAATGTGAAAATCATAAAAAAGGAGAAGTCGTTCATGAAGAATAGCGTACTCGTTATCGGTGCCGGCCTGGCCGGCTCAGAAGCGGCCTGGCAGCTGGCAAAGCGGGGCATTCCCGTCGAACTGGCGGAAATGCGGCCAGCCCAGTCTTCGCCGGCACATCATACGGAGCTGTTTGCCGAACTGGTCTGCAGCAATTCCCTGCGGGCAGCCAACGTGGAAAACGCCGTAGGCCTCTTAAAGGAAGAAATGCGCCGCCTTGGCTCGCTGATTATGGAAGCAGCCGATGCGACCCGTGTTCCTGCCGGCGGTGCTCTGGCGGTGGACCGGCTGCCGTTCAGTCAGTATGTTACAGAGATTCTGACCAGGCATCCGCTGATTTCGGTTCGTCATGAAGAAGTAACGGAACTGCCGGACGATCAGATCTGCATTATTGCCACCGGACCGCTGACCAGCGATGCCATGGCCCAGACCATACAGAACCTGACCGGCATGGAGTATTTCCATTTTCATGATGCTGCGGCGCCGATTGTGACTGTCGACTCTCTGGATATGACGAAAGTATACCGGGCCGCACGGTACGGCAAGGGCGGCGCCGATTATCTGAACTGCCCCTTTACGAAGGAAGAGTATGAAGCATTCTGGCAGGCTCTGACGACGGCAGAATGTGCTGAACTTCATGAGTTTGAAAAGAACGATGCCGTCTTTGAAGGCTGCATGCCCATTGAAATCATGGCCGGCCGCGGTATTGACACGATGCGCTTCGGTCCCATGAAGCCTGTCGGCCTGGAACTTCCCGGCACGGACACCGTGCCTTATGCCGTCGTACAGTTGCGCCAGGATAACGGCAGCGCTACCTTGTATAATATTGTCGGCTTCCAGACGCATTTGAAGTTTGGCGAACAGAAGCGGGTATTTTCCATGATTCCCGGCCTGGAACAGGCCGAATTCGTTCGCTACGGCGTCATGCACCGCAATTCCTATATCAATTCGCCGTCTCTTCTGGAACCGACGCTGCAGTACCGCAAAAACGGAAAGCTCCTGTTTGCCGGACAGCTTACAGGGGTCGAAGGGTATCTGGAATCGGCAGCTATGGGACTGTTGGCCGGCGTAAATGCAGCCCGGATGATGCAGGGGAAAGACTGCCTGACTTTTTCCCGACAGACAGCTATGGGCGGCCTGAGCCACTATATTTCGACAGGGCCAAACGACCATTTCCAGCCTATGAATATTAATTTTGGCATTATGGAGCCCTTGGGTATAAAAAAACGGATGAAGAAACGAGAAAAAAATGCCCTGCTGGCACAGCGGGCACTGGAAGAAATTGATGCAGTGAAGGAGACTATATGACGATGACAGAACAACTGATGGCTACGTCGTTCCATGCGACGACGATTGTGGCAGTGCAGAAAGACGGGAAAACCGCCATTGCCGGCGACGGCCAGGTTACGATGGGCAATGCCGTAATTATGAAGGCGACGGCACAGAAGGTACGGCGTCTGTACAATGGGCAGATTATCAGCGGCTTTGCCGGCTCTGTAGCCGATGCGTTTTCCCTGTTTGACCGGTTTGAAGAAAAACTGAATGAATACAACGGCAATCTGGTTCGCAGTGCTGTCGAACTGGCCAAGGACTGGCGGTCCGACAAGATCCTGCACAAGCTGGAAGCACTCCTTCTGGTAGCCGATAAGAACCGGATTCTCCTCATTTCCGGCAACGGCGAAGTCATCGAACCGGATGACGGCATTACGGCCATTGGCTCGGGCGGCAACTATGCCCTGGCCGCCGGACGGGCCCTGCTGCAGAATACAGATCTGTCGGCCCGGGATATTGCGGAAAAATCCCTGCACATTGCAGCTGATATTTGTGTATATACGAATCACCATGTTATTGTGGAAGAAATATAGAAGAACGGGAGACTATTATGAACGAAATTGAACTGACACCAAAACAGATCGTCGCCGAGCTGGATACGTATATTGTAGGCCAGAAAGAAGCCAAGAAATCCGTAGCCATTGCCCTGCGGAACCGGTGGCGCCGCAAGCATCTGTCTGAAGATATGCAGGATGAAATTATTCCCAAGAATATTCTCCTCATCGGCCCGACTGGCGTAGGCAAAACGGAAATTGCCCGCCGCCTGGCCCGCCTGGTAGGAGCGCCGTTTATCAAGGTCGAAGCGACAAAGTATACGGAAGTGGGCTACGTTGGCCGCGATGTGGAACAGATGATCCGTGACCTCGTAGCCAATGCCATTCGCATGGTACAGGAGCAGGAAAGTCTGCGGTATGAAGAAAAGGCCGAAGAAGAAGCGAATAAGCGGATTTTACAGGTCTTCTGGCCGAAAAAATCGTCTGTAAAGGAAAAGGTAACGAATCCTATGGATATTTTCTTTTCCAGCGATGATGACGACGATGAAAAAGGAAAAGAAGAACCGAAACAGCTGGAAGAACCGCAGTCGGACCGCCGGCAGAAAATGTTTGCCGATATTTGCGCCCATAAACTGGACGAACGGGAAATCGAAGTGGAAGTGCGCGAACAGAGCCAGCCGGTCCAGGGGATTTTGACGGGCAATTCGGCAGAAGAACTGACCAGCAACTTCCAGGAAATGCTGGGCAGCATTATGCCGAAGAAAAAGAAGAAAAAGAAAATGACCGTTGCCAAGGCCCGGGAAATTTTCAAAGAAGAAGAGCTGGAAAAGTGCCTCGATATGGACGTCATTGTCGATAAAGCTATTGAAGCGACGGAACAGTCGGGCATCGTATTCATCGACGAATTCGACAAAATCGCCGAACGGAATCGCGGCGGCGGTGGTCCCGACGTATCCCGCGAAGGGGTACAGCGGGATATTCTGCCTATCGTCGAAGGGGCGACGGTCAATACGAAATACGGGCCGGTAAAAACGGATCACATCCTGTTTATTGCTGCCGGTGCGTTCCACGTATCCAAGCCGAGCGACCTGATTCCGGAACTGCAGGGCCGCTTCCCCATTCGGGTAGAGCTGCAGTCTCTGACAGTCGACGATTTCCGCAGAATTCTGACGGAACCGAACCAGTCCCTGGTCAAGCAGTATACGGCTCTGCTGGAAACGGAAGGAGTGGAACTGGAATTTACCTCTGACGGCATTGATACGATTGCCGAATACGCCCATCGCGTCAATGTGGAAACGGAAAACATCGGTGCCCGCCGGCTCCATACGATACTGGAAAAGATTTTGGAAGACGTGGCCTTTGAAGCGCCCGATCTGGCGGACAAGCATGTCGTCATCAACCAGGCCTTTGTATCTGACAAACTGCATGACGTCGTACAGAACGTTGATTTGAGCCACTATATTTTATAAGGACAAACTATGAGACCATATGCAAAGCTGTATATTACGAAAAAAGGGGAACGGGCTGCCCGCAGCGGCCATCCCTGGGTATACGGAGAAGAAGTGCTGCGTGTAGACGGCACGTATGAGACAGGCGACCTGGTCGATGTCTGCAGCGACAAGGGCCGGTATCTGGGTACGGGGTTTGCCAATGATATTTCCAAAATCCGCGTCCGCATCATATCGACCAATACGAACGACCGCTTCGATGACGCATTCTGGCGCCGCCGCGTCGCCTATGCCCTGCAGTATCGCCGCACCGTCATGGGGCCGAAGGACTTTTCCTGCTGCCGCCTCATCTTCGGCGATGCCGATCAGATGCCGGGCCTGACGGTGGACCGATATAACGATGTCCTCGTTGCCCAGACTTTATGCTATGGCATGGATCAGGTGAAGCCCGTGATTTTCCGGGCCCTCGTGGACGAACTGAAAGAGATGGGCGTTGCCGTTCGCGGGATTTACGAACGAAACGACGTAGGCGTACGCGAACTGGACGGCATGGAGCAGTACAAGGGCTGGTTTGAAGCTGATTTTCTGCCGGCTCCGGGCAGCGTCGTAACGACGATTGATGAAAACGGCATCTTGTATGATGTAGATGTAGAAAATGGCCAGAAAACGGGCTTTTTCCTGGATCAGAAATACAATCGCCTGGCTGTGGCCCGCATTGCTGCCGGCCGCCATGTGCTGGACTGCTTTACTCATACGGGAGCTTTTGCGCTCAATGCCGCCAAAGGCGGCGCCGCATCGGTGACGGCTGTGGACATATCGGCAGAAGCCGTATCCATGACGGAGGAAAATATTCGCCGCAATGGGATGGAAGGGATCGTACAGGCCAAACAGGCCAATGTCTTTGATTTGCTGACGGCTCTTGCCGAAGAGAAGCGGCGGGACTACGATTTTATCATTCTGGACCCGCCGGCTTTTACGAAATCGGGACATACTGTCCGCAATGCCATGCGGGGCTATAAGGAAATCAATCTGAAAGCCATGAAGCTCCTGCCCCGGGGCGGATATCTGGCAACGTGCTCGTGTTCGCACTTCATGCGGGATGACCTGTTCCGGACCATGCTGCGCAGCGCCGCTGATGATGCAGGCGTTCATTTGCGGCAGATCGAAGGGCGGCAGCAGTCCCCGGATCACCCGATCCTCTGGAATGTGCCGGAAACGGATTACCTTAAATTTTATCTGTTCCAGGTCGTCTGATTCTGGGGCAGCGCACAAAAGTATGCTATAATAAACCATACATTATGTATATGCTTACTGAATAAAGGGGGACCTTGATGATGAAGTTTAGAAGCACCCGGTCTAATGAATGCGTGTCTCCGTCGTACGCTTTGCTGCACGGCCTGGCAAAAGACGGCGGACTGTATATTCCGGAAACTTTTCCGGAACAGGTATTGACTTATAAGCAGCTGGCTGGTAAATCCTATCAGGAAATCGCCGCTGTTGTCCTGTCTTATTTCTTTACGAATTTTACAGACGAAGAACGTAAGCAGATGATTGCATCTGCCTACAACGACCAGACCTTTCGGGACAGCCGGATTGTGCCGCTCCATTCCATCGATGCCGATACGAGCATTTCCGAACTGTTCCATGGACGGACGCTGGCCTTTAAGGACCTGGCCCTGTCGCTGTTTCCCTATTTGCTGACAGCGGCAAAAAAACAGGAAAAAGAAACACGGGAAATCCTGATCCTGACGGCTACCAGCGGCGATACGGGAAAAGCTGCGCTGGAAGGATTCAAAGATGTGCCGGGCACGAATATTATGGTATTTTATCCAAGCGAAGGCGTCAGCCCCATGCAGAAGCAGCAGATGCAGAAGCAGGAAGGGCAGAACGTCAAGGTTTCGGCTATTTACGGGAATTTTGACGATGCCCAGAGCTTCCTGAAACGGGTGTTTACCAATGCAGCCGTCAACGCCTATGCTGACAGCAAGGGCGTGCTGTTTTCCAGTGCCAACTCCATCAACATTGGCCGCCTGTTCCCGCAGGTTGCCTATTACGTATCGACCTACGTATCCCTCGTGGATAACGGCGCTATTGCCGAAGACGAACCTTTTGACGTCGTCGTGCCGACAGGGAATTTCGGCAATATTCTGGCCGGCTATTTTGCCAAGAAAATGGGGATCCCCATTGGCAAGCTGATCTGCGCATCCAATACGAACAAGGTACTTGCCGATTTCTTTAACACCGGCGTATACGATATGAACCGGCCTTTCTTCACGACGTCCAGCCCGTCTATGGATATTTTGCTGTCCAGCAATTTTGAACGGTTCCTGTTCTACGTAGCCGGTCAGGATGCAGGTCGTGTCGCGCAGTGGGAAGACGACCTGGCAAAAACGGGAAAAATGGCTGTCTCGGCAGACGAACTGGCTGCGCTGCGGGCTGACTTTGAAGGCGGCTGGATTGATGATGATGAAACGAAGGCAGTCATCAATCACGTATATAACGACTATGGCTATTTACTCGATCCCCATACGGCTGTCGCCTATGGCGTATACCTGAACCGTCATAAACAGGGACTGGACAAAGGCCGTCATACGGTCATTATGGCTACGGCGCATCCTTATAAGTTCCCGCCCGTTATCTGCGAAGCTCTGGCACTGCCGCAGCACGATGATCCCTTTGCCATGCTGGCTGAAATCAGCAGCGTAACGGGAATGGCCCTGCCGGCACCGCTGGCAGACCTGAAAGACAAACCGGTCCGCTTCCATGATTCCATTCAGAAAGAAGACATGAAGCAGGCTGTCTTGTCCTTTGTGGACCAGATTCACGACCGGGCCTAATGTTGTGTCAGGGAAGGTGATTGTTTGAATAAAGGCGTTATGTACATGATTCTTTCGGCGTTGGCCTTTAGTATTCAAAACGTCATCGTTAAAGAATTGTCTTATACCATGAGTACGGGAGAAATCGCGTTTTTTCGCGGTTTCTTCAGTGCTATCCTCATTTTGGGCATGATGAAGCTGCAGCATGTTCATTTCTCCAGGCAGGACCGGCCGACGTTGTGGTTTCGCGGCATTATCGGCGGGGCCGGCATGATCTTTGTGTTTTATGCACTGCGCGGCATGCCTCTGGCAGATGTATCGATACTGTCGCAGTTGTCTGCCTTTTTCGTCATGATTTTTGCAGCTGTTTTTCTGAAGGAAGTCCTGCCCAAAGGAGCGGGCATACCGCTGATCATCATCATTATCGGCGCCTGCCTGGTCGTACGGCCGTGGAACTTTTCTTCCTTCAATATCTATTCCCTGTTTGTTCTGGCTCAGGCCATCTGTGCTGCCGGGGCCTATACGACGATTAGCAAACTCACCGGAACGGGACGGCATCATCAGTATGAAATCGTCTTTTATTTTCTGGTCTGCGCAGCCATTGCCGGTCTGCTGCTCATGGGGCTGGATTTCCAGATGCCGAATTCGTGGGAATGGTTCCTCTATGCTGCATTGGGCATCATCACCGTAGCGGCGCAAATCTGGATGACCGATGCCTATTCCTATGCCAATCCGGTCGTCGTCAGCTTCGTTGCCTATATTGGCGTATTTTTCAATGCCCTGTGGGGATTTGTCATTTTTGATGAAATGCTTACGGCCATGACTGTTGTCGGCGGTCTCTGCATTATTGGCGGCTCCATGTATCTGACCAAGCTCAAGCACGACAACATTGCCCGCCGTTCTGTCGTGCGCCAGCATTAAGGAGGCCTGTCAGCTATGAAATATGAAGGCCTTTCAGAAGGGCATATTAAACTGGCTTTTTTTGCTATTCTCCTGGCTGTCCTGGGCGGCATTCATCTGCTGATCCCCGATTTTTACAGGACGATCTGGCAGCTGTCGGTCAGCGGCAATATGGAAGGCACCATTGACTATCTTCGTTCGTTCGGCATATGGGCTATGGCTGTCAGTATGCTCATTGACATTGTCATCAATATTGTCGGCTTTTTGCCGTCTATCTTTATTTCCGCAGCCAACGGCGTCCTCTTCGGCATCGGTGCCGGAACGGTCGTATCCTGGCTGGGAGAGACGATTGGCGTAGTTATCAGCTTCTTTTTCATGCGGACTCTGTTTCGCCGGAAGGCGAAAGCCATTATTGCCAAGAGCCGCATGCTCAGCCGCCTCGATGAGTACAGCACGCTGAAGGCCATGGCCATTGCCCGGGCGGTGCCCTATTCGCCAAACGGACTGGTAACGGCCCTGGGAGCACTCAGTCATATCAGTTACCGCGACTACATCATTGGCTGCCTTATCGGCAAGCTTCCGTCAGTGGCCATAGAAGTCGTCGTCGGACACGATGTGATTCTCAGGCAGGATAACTCCATGCGCCTGACGATCATCCTGATTCTTGTCGTCCTCGTGTACGGCGCGCTGTGGTACTGGAACCGGCGCCGCCAGGCCAAAAAGGTGCTGCAGCAGATTCACAACGACCTTCACGACGGCAGCGGCAGAGTATAACCGTGTACCATGGAAATCATACAGTATCGAAATATACGTTTCGGTACTGTATTTTTTTGGCAGAACCATGTATAATCGTGTGCATAACGTGAAGTGAGCTTTGGCTGACAGGAAAGAAGGGGATGTCGTATGTGGAACCGTGCTGTTATTTCTGTTGTAATCCTGAGCTTTATGCTCGGTATGTGTGAGTTTATTATTATTGGTATCATTCCGGAAATTGCCGATTCTCTGTCCGTTTCACTGACGCAGGCCGGCATGGCAATTTCCTATTTTGCTGTTTTTTATGCTGTTGGTACACCTGTCTTATCCATTTGGGGAAGCCGGTTTCGGCGGTATTACTTTCTCCTGACCTTGACGTTCCTGTTTGCTGCAGGGAATATTGCCGCATTTTTTATTGACGACTACGCCCTGTTTTTAGCGGACCGCATGTTTCTGGCATCTCTGGCCGGTGTGCTTTTTGCCGTCCTGCTGGCCTTTGCCCCGTATATTGCACCGCGAAAGTATATGGCTTCCGTCGTTGCCTGGCTGAATGCCGGCTTTTCCATTGCCGCTGTCTTCGGCCTGCCTTTCGGCAGTCTGATTACGAAGTATATTGCCTGGCAATATATCTTTCTGGGACTGGGCGTCCTGACGGCTCTCGATTTTTTCCTCATGGCTTCAGTGCTGCCTAAAAAAGTGGGTGAAGTCCGGGCCGTATCAGTCTGGAGGGAACTGACGCTGCTGAAAGACCGGCGCGTCCAGAAAGGAGCTATCGTCGTCATTGGCAATGCAGCATCTATTTACTGCTGGTATTCCTATATTACGCCCCTTCTGACAGATGTTATGGGGTTAGATGCACACTGGACCAGCCTGATTTTGCTGGCCATTGGCGGAGGAACCATTTTCTCTACCATCATTGGCGGCCGCATGGCAGAACGGGGAGGCTTCTATATTCTGTGGCCAGTTGTTGCTTCTCAGGCAGTGCTGACACTTCTCCTGACCCTTTTCGTTTACTCACCAGTAGGTCTGGTCATCTTGCTGGCCATGAGCATGATGTTTTATATCCAGTGTGCCAGTGCTCAGGTATTTTTCATGCGCCTGTCCATGATGTTTTATCCCGGCACGACCATGATGGGCAGCGCTGTCAGTCCTACGGCGTTTAATCTGGGCGTTGCTCTGGGCACGGCCCTGGGCAGTCTTACTGTAGATATGAGCAGCATGGCATATACGCCCATTCCCGGTGCAGTCTGTATGGCTGTGTCCGCCTTTTTCATGTGGCATGTCATGGGACCGGAACGGCAGCGGAAAAAACGTCTCCTTCATTCGTGACTACTGCATCAGTCCAGACAGCCCTTCCTGCTGCAGCTGCCGGCGGTACGGCGCAATTTCCCGTTCCATAATGCGATCCAGTGTCTCCATTCCCAGTACTTCAACCGGCGCTTTGTCGTCGGTCAGGATGTGGCTGCCGCCGCGGTAGCTGGACAGATGGGGCGCAGCCTGCAGCAGAAACTGGGATAGTGTACGGTCCGGCAGGGCCTGAATACGGGCTGTCAGGGCAGAAAGGGAAGACGGGTCATTCGTTGCCAGCAGTTCCCGGTTTGTCGTATTCGGCACATCAATAGTATAGACATGGGAAAACTGCGAAGCAATGGTATCCTGGAGATATTCGTGAATGCCGCCGGCATCGCGGCTGTGCATGTTCATATTGACGATCATGACGCCGCCGTCTTTCAGGTGACTGCGGACAAGAGCGAAGAACTCCTGCGAGCTCATTTGAAAGGGAATGGTAATATCCTGATAGGCATCTACCATGATAATGTCATATTTCTGTGACGCTGCCTGCAGGTACGCACGTCCGTCATAGGTCGTAACCGGAATGGACGGATCGAGGGCGAAATACCGGTGGGCCAGGTCTGTAATGCGTTCGTCAATTTCGACGCCTTCAATATGCATGTTAGGGAAAAATTGCCGGCACTGGGAGGCAAAGGTTCCGGCTCCCATGCCGAGAATCAGCATATTGGCATCCTTTTTCCCTGCTGCATTTGCCAGTACAGGCCCTAACAGGGCATAGTCATAGTACATGCCGGTCAGGGTCTGCTCTTTTTTCCGGATAGACTGGACGCCAAACATGACGTTCGTGGACAAAACTGTTTCTTCCGGCGTATCGCGAACCTGCAGGTAGTTATACATCGATTCTCCTTCATAAGCGAGATTTTTTTCCCAGAACGCAAAGCTGTCGCTGCTGCCGAATAGGGTGCAGCCTAAAAACAACAGGGCTGAAACGCTGCCAAAGAGAAGGCGCCGCTTTTCCGATACGAAGTAGATGAGGCCCAGGAGCAGCAGTATGGACGAGAAAAGCAGAAAGGAAATGGCTGTGCCCAGGGCAGGGATGGTGATAAACGTGGGAATAAAGGTGCCGAGAATGCTGCCGACCGTATTGCAGGCATTGAGAGCGCCTACAGTAGCGCCGCTGTCCTGCAGGCTGCGGACCGTGTATTTGGCCAGAGACGGCGTTACCGTTCCCAGCAGAAACAGAGGAAATACGAATAAAATCAGACACGATGTAAAGGCTGCACAGACGAGAAGATTCGTGTCGACAGCCAGAATAAAGAGCCCTGTAATGGCTGGTATGAGGTACTTGCCGACGACGGGAATAGCGGCAATCCAGAGGGCGGCAATGATAATATTGCGGTATAAGAGATCCGGATTCGGGTTGGCATCGGCCTTTCGTCCGCCCCAGTAGTTTCCCAGGGCCATGGCAATCATAATGGCGCCAATGATAATGGTCCAGACGATCTGAGACGAACTGAAGTAGGGCGCCAGCAGGCGGGCAGCGCCGAGCTCTACAGCCATGACGGCCATGCCGGCAAAAAATTCTGTCATATATAAATAGGTGCGGCTGGTTAAAATAGACGGTTTTGCAGATGATGACATGGTAGTTCCTCACTTTCGTAACGTATTGCTTTCAATGTAGCACAGAACAACAGGGGTGGCAATATGGAAATAAAAGGACTGCCCGATGGGATTGGATTTTTTACATATTGTATTGCTTTGTTTACGAATTATTTAAGTTTTCTGCCTATACTGATGCTGCCTGTATTCCTGTGTATCGGCTATTGTTCTGTCAATGAAAGGAGGATACGATGAGAATACAAGATTTGTCTATTCGAAAGCGTCTTCTCCTTTCGAACTTTATGATGATTTTTATACCCGTTGTGTTTCTGCTGGCTGTCAGCATCTCTATTTTTCTGGCTCTCCAGTTTGGCAACGTCAACAGGGCAGCGGTTATTTCCTTTATCTGGCCGGAAAGCGGCCCCAACATGTCCCTGCAGTTTGAGCTGAGCCGTCTGCGCGTGCGGGCAGATCAGTTTTCCGGTAATATGGGCCGTCTCCGCCAGGCCAGCGATCATCTGGAAGACCTGGGCCTTACGGTGGCAATTCTGCAGCATGGGAAGATTCTGTACGCCACATCAGGTACGGAGCCTATGCAGACGGTGGCGAAGGCAAAGGCGAACAGTCCTGGCGGCGATACGTCCCTGGTCTGGTCGCAGCAGGAGTTTGCCTTTCAGTATGTGTCGAATGAAACGGGTGTCCGGCTGGCTGTTACCGGTGACATCCCAATGCAGCGGGAAAGCGGCTTTATCGATCTCAGCTCGAAAGATCTTCTGAAAGGGGCCTTTTATCTGCTCGTAGCGGTGACTATATTGCTGACTATCGGTATTGGCTTATATGTGTCCCGCTGGCTGGCCCTGCAGATCCTCCTTCCTCTGGATAAGCTGCGCCGTATTGCCGATGACATCAGTCAGGGAAATCTGGACCGTCCTGTCGTGGCCGAGCAGAATGATGAAATCGGTGAAACCTGCCGGGCCTTTGAAACGATGCGCCTCCAGCTGAAAGCGGCCCGGGATACGCGGGATCAGTATGACCGCAACCGCAAGGAACTGATTGCCGGTATTTCCCATGACCTGTCGACGCCGCTGACGAAAATCGAAGGCTATGCATATGGATTGATGGACGGCATTGCCAATACGCCGGAAAAACGGCGCCGATACGTACAGATGATTCTGGAAACATCAGAAACCATGGGCCGTCTGGTTAAAACGCTGTTTCTCTTTTCCAAATTTGATTTGGGCCAGGTCCAGTTTCACTGGGAAAATGTCGATGTATGCGGCTATCTGGCCGATTATCTGGAAGAACAGGCAGAGCCATTCCGGCGGCGCGGGCTGGTTATTCACCTGACGGATACGATGCATCACGCTGTCATTGCCATGGATCGCATGCAGTTTCAGCGAGTTCTGGAAAATATTATCGAAAACAGCATAAAATATAAGGAAGCAGACCAAGGTTCCCTGACCATTGCCATTTCTCCTGATGACGCAGGGAAGGTGCGGCTGTCCTTTGCCGATGATGGCCGGGGCGTGCAGGCAGAAGAACTGCCGAAATTGTTTGAAAGCTTTTACCGTACAGACAAAGCCAGGACGAATGTAGCCCGCGGCAGCGGTCTGGGTCTGGCTGTGGTCCGGCAGATCGTGCAGGAAATGAAAGGCCGCATCTGGGCTGAGCAGACAACGCCCAGGGGACTGACGATTTGTATGGTATTGCCGCTGCGGCAAGGAGGGGAAGAACATGAAGAATATACTCATCATTGAAGACGACCGGGGCATTGCTGAACTGGAACGGGATTACCTGGAAGCCAATGGATTTTCGGTCACCATCTCTACAGACGGCACAGAAGGACAGGAGCTGGCGCTAAGCCAGGATGTGGACCTGATTTTACTGGATATTATGCTGCCTGGACAGGATGGATTCCACATTTGCCGGTGTATTCGGGAGCAGAAAAATATTCCTATCCTGCTGGTGTCGGCCCGGCAGGAAGATATTGACAAGATTCGCGGTCTCGGACTGGGCGCAGACGACTACATTGTAAAGCCTTTCAGCCCCAATGAAATGGTGGCCCGCGTCAAGGCGCACCTGGCCCGCTATGAACGCCTTACGTCCCGGGAACTGCGGCACGACGTCCTTCGCTGCGGCGATCTGGAAATCGATGAAGCTTCGCACCGCGTATTTCTGGACGCCAAAGAAATCGTCCTGCCCAATAAGGAATTTGAACTGCTGCTGTTTTTAGCGAAGAATCCGGGCATCGTATTCAGCAAGGAAAGGCTGTTTGAACGCGTGTGGGGCGCCGATGCCATTGGTGAAACGGCAACGGTGTCTGTCCATATCAACCGCATCCGGGAAAAGATAGAAGTCTCGTCGGCTAAGCCCAGGTATATTGAAACCGTATGGGGAGCGGGCTATCGCTTTCATGCCGATAAATAAACGGCATATTCTTTACGAACAGTCTCGGCAGAGGCTGTTCTTTTTTTGCGTCAAGATTTATGGCCTTTTTATGGTTTTGTACCTGTTTGTTCAATCTTTGTTTATGTTTTCTCCCTATACTTTCTTCAGCTCCTGCAGATACAGAGTAGCAGGGGAATCGGGCAGGAAAAAGAAAGGAAGGGTATAGATGCGTGTATTAGTTACAGGAGGAGCCGGGTTTATCGGTTCCCATGTGGTTCGGAAAGTATTGGATATGGGCCATGATGTGTGGGTCATGGATGATCTGCGCCACGGCCTGCGAAGTAATATACCGGAGCAGGCTGGCTATATCTGCATGGATGTTAACAGTCCACTGGTCGGCACTATTCTGGCGCGGGGAAATTTTGATGCCATTATTCACCTGGCAGCGCAGACCCGCGTCGATACGTCGCTGAACGATCCACAACTGGATACCCATGAAAATGTCATGGGCACGGTTCATCTCCTGGAAGGGGCACGGCAGGCCGGCATCAGACGCATTGTCTTTGCCTCTTCGGCTGCCGTGTATGGCAATCCGCCGGAGCAGGCCCTGCCCCTTGCGGAAACCTATCGGGGACAGCCCGTATCGTTTTATGGTCTCAGCAAAGGGACGGCTGAAGCGTATCTGCAGCTGTATCAGCAGCAGTACGGCCTGGAGTATGTTATTCTTCGCTTTGCCAATGTCTATGGTGAACGAAAGAAAATTGACGACGAAGGCGGGGTCATTAATGTCTTTGCCAAACGGGCTGCAGCAGGTCTTCCGATTACGATATACGGTGATGGCCGACAGTCCCGCGATTACATTTACGTCGGTGACATCGTAACTGGCATTATTGCCGCCTTGTATACATCGCACGTCAATGAGGTGTACAACCTGAGTACGGGAACGGCTGTTACGCTGGAAGAAGTACTCGCTATGATACGATACACGAGTCAAAAAGAAATACAGCCTGTCATGGCCGACCGGCGCAGCGGCGATATTTACCATTCCGTCCTATCCAGTCACAAAGCGGCTGCCCAGCTGGACTGGAAGCCGGCTATGACGCTGGCCAATGGCATTGCCCGGACGTACCAGTACTATCTGTCCGGTCAGTATAACCAGTAAAGGAGATGCTGGGTATGAAACTTGCTGTACCATCTCCTGTATGGATATTGCTTCTGGCTGCTGCCATTGTCTGCTTCTTTGGCAATCATCTCGTCGTTATTACCGATCCTGTCGAATCCAATTATGTGCTGACGGCAAAGGAAATGCTGGCATCAGGAGACTATCTGTCGCCGCGCATCTTTGGCGCGTACTGGTATGATAAGCCTGTCTTATTCTACTGGGAACTGATGGCTGCATTTTCCGTCTTCGGCAGTACTGAATTTGCTGCCCGCTTTTTCTCTGCCTTGTTTGGCGTCATCAGCATTGGTCTGGCCTATTGGTTTGCAGCACGCATATATGACCGGAAAACAGGGTTCATTACGGGCCTGGTATTGCTCACATCGCTGGAATATTTCTATATTTCCAAAGCCGTTATTACGGATATGACCTTGTTTGCCACCTTTTCGGCATCACTCATTTTCTTTTATATTGCCTACAGTGAAAACCGGCCGAAGTGGTATTACGCGGCCTATGTCAGCGCAGCCATTGCGGTGCTGACGAAAGGGCCTGTCGGCTTTATTCAGCCTGGCCTGATCATTTTGGTCTTTTTAATCCTGCGCAGGGATATGAACACCCTCTTTTTTCACATGAAATTGTATTCCGGCATAGGTCTGGTTCTTGTTCTGTCTGGTTTGTGGTATATTCCCATGTACTGGCTTCATGGCAGTGAATTCCTGATTCAGTTTTTAGGGGTTCATAATTTTCTGCGGGCTACTGTATCGGAACATCCAAAATTTGATGTGTGGTACTATTATATCGTTATCTTTGTATTGGGCTGGATGCCCTGGGTCGCCACGCTGCCCCTGGCGGTCAGACACTATCAGCCTGCCCGGCGTTTTAAGGTCGTCTGGCATCGGTATGGCCTTCGAAATGTCCTGACATCGCTGGATATGCGCCAGCAGTTTCTTCTGTCCTGGGGACTGGTAGTCGTCCTCTTTTATCAGTGTATGGCCACGAAATACGTGACCTATACCTTTCCCTATATGATTCCCGTGGCCATTGGCTTTGCGTCGTATTTGAAAGATCATGAAGTTATGGTCCAAAGGGTCAGTGCCATCATGGTCGCCGCATATATGCTGCTTACGGTGTTTGTAGCGGCACCGTTATGCCGGGATGCATCTGCGTACAGTGCGGCCCAGGTGCTGCAGCAGACGGCAGACCCTGATGCCTGCATCGTGTCCTATGGAGGCCGGTATCCTGTATCTCTTACCTATTATTCCGGGTTTGTTGCCCAGTGTCTCAAACCGGCAGCGGAACTGGCCGCGGCCCGGCCTGAAGGGCTTAGCTGGAACGTAAAAAATAGAATGCCCTTCTTGGCTATAGAAGCTATTCCGAGGAATCGAAATGTCTTTGCCGTCATTCACGAATCAGAACGGAGATCCTTTGAAACCAATGTGCCTGGCCATTGGCGATTCTTGTATCAGTGTGATGAATGGATGGTTTATGAACAGACTGCTTCGGTGTAACTGGTTACGGGAGACGATATAAACTGTGTTCATCCTGGTAAGTGGCTGTTACACAACTGTGACAATTACCGTGTATACTGTAGATAAATCAAACGAAGGAGTGATACCTATGATGAAGCAG
>NZ_CATWFF010000024.1 GCF_958350005.1 uncultured Megasphaera sp.
AAAAAGAGTAATCCATTGTAGTAAATAAGGTACAATAAAAAGAAAATGCGTTGACATTTACCTTTAAATAGAGTACTATAAATGCAGATAAATAAATTATCGTGTATGCTGAATGCAGGAGGTATGGGTATGACAAAGGATAGAGAGAAAGCATTTGTATTGTGGTTTGATGAACTGCGCCGCGGTGACGTGGCATTAGTTGGCGGCAAGTCGTCTTCCCTTGGTGAATTGACGTCCCAGACGAGCGTGCCCGTACCATATGGCTTTGCAACGACTGCTGAAGGG
Source organism: uncultured Megasphaera sp. (assembly GCF_958350005.1). Taxonomy (GTDB): domain Bacteria; phylum Bacillota; class Negativicutes; order Veillonellales; family Megasphaeraceae; genus Megasphaera. The sequence continues at coordinate 286 of NZ_CATWFF010000024.1, forward strand.
TACCGGTATTTTATGAAACAGACCGGCATGGATGTACGGATTAAAGAGTTACTTACAGGGCTGACAGATGTGGAAGATCCTGTGCAGCTTCGCAATGTTACGGCTGAAATCCGCAAGGAAATCTGCGATGCTCAGATGCCGGACGATTTAGCTGATGCCATTCGTAAGAGTTATGCTGAATTAGGAGAAAAAGTAGGGCAGGCCAACCCCTTTGTTGCCGTTCGTTCCAGTGCAACAGCAGAAGATTTGCCTGATGCCAGCTTTGCCGGTCAGCAGGATACGTATTTAAATGTCCAAGGTGCTGACATGGTGATTCAGAAGGTCAAAGAATGTTATGCTTCTACCTTTACAGACCGTGCCACATACTACCGCACGAAAAAGGGCTTCGATCATCTGCAGGTAGCCCTCAGCGCAGCTATACAGATGATGGTATTCTCCAAAGCTGCCGGTGTTATGTTTACGGTAGACCTGGTAACCGGTGATGATTCGACCATTACCATTGAAGGAGCCTGGGGTCTCGGTGAATATGTCGTACAGGGAACGGTTACGCCTGATAATTTCCGCGTCCGGAAAGATGATCTGACCATCCTCAGCAAGATGATTAATACGAAACCGATTAAGCTCGTCCGCAAGCCCGGTGGTGACTGTGAAGAACAGCTCGTTCCGGAAGAAGACCAGAAAAAGCAGGTCATTACAGACGAACAGGTGAAGGAACTGGCAACGTATGCCAAGGCCATTGAAGCCCATTATGGCTGCTATATGGACATGGAATGGGGCGTCGATGAACGGGATAATAAAGTATGGCTCCTCCAGGCCCGTCCGGAAACGGTTTGGTCCAAGAAAAACAAGGAAAAGAAAGAAGCCGCTTCCGAAGCAGCCGCCGTTACGACGGAACGCAATGTTGTCGTCAAAGGTCTTCCTGCCAGCCCGGGCAGTGCTGCCGGCAAGGCTCATGTCATTCTGGATCCGGCAGAAATTGCCGAATTTAAAGACGGTGAAATTCTTGTAACGGCCATGACTGCTCCTGACTGGGTACCGGCTATGAAGAAAGCCAAGGCCATTGTTACCGATGCCGGCGGCATGACGTGCCATGCATCCATTGTCAGCCGTGAACTGGGAATTCCCTGCATTGTCGGCACGAAGAGCCGCAGTGTGGAAGCGACGACGACGATTCAGAACGGCGATGAAATTACGGTTGATGCGACAAACGGCATTGTATATCAGGGAATTGTCGCTGACATTGTCAAGCCGAAAGAAGAAGCTCCAGCCGGTGGAACTGTTACCGTTGCCGCAGAATCTGTTCCCGTTACAGGTACGAAAATCTATATGAACCTGGGAAATCCCGATTTGGCAGAAAAATACGGCAAACTTCCCTGCGACGGCATTGGTCTCATGCGGGAAGAATTTATCTGGACTACCTTTATTCATGAACATCCCCTGTATTTGATTGAAATTGGCCATCCTGAACGGGTAGTCAATCAGTTGGCTGATGGCATCCGCAAAGTATGCCAGGCTCTGGCACCCCGTCCGGTTACGCTGCGGCTGAGCGATTTCAAATCGAGTGAATACCGCAATCTGAAAGGCGGCGACAAGTACGAACCGCAGGAAAGCAGCTCCCTTCTGGGATGGCGCGGCGCTTCGCGGTACTACGATCCCAAATATATTGAAGCTTTTAAGCTGGAACTTCAGGCTGTCCGCAAGGTACGGGAAGAATTTGGCTTCAAAAATCTGAATGTCATGGTGCCGTTCTGCCGCCGTGTCGATGAAATGGAAAAAATCGTTGCCATTATGGCTGCAGAAGGACTGCACCGCGGCCCTGATTTCAAAGTATGGCTTATGGCAGAAATTCCGGCCAATGTTATTCTGGCTGATCAGTTTAACAAGTTCGTCGACGGCTATTCCATCGGCTCCAACGATCTGACCATGCTCGTCATGGGCTGCGACCGCGATAATGAAACGGTATCTCCGCTGTTTGACGAACGGAATCTGGCTGTAAAACGAGCTATTCGTCATCTCATTGAAGTAGCTCATCGCGACGGCAAGACCGTATCTATCTGCGGACAGGCGCCGAGCGTATATCCTGATTTTGCCGAATTCCTCGTCAAGAGCGGTATTGACTCCATTTCGGTTAATCCTGATGCTGTTATTTCAACGCGTAAGCATGTTGCGCAGATTGAACAGCGTATCCTCCTGGATTCGCTGACCGGCAGAGGCCGTGCCGATACGGAAGATTATACCTGGTAGGCAAGTCATTTATAAGGCGGTGCCGGAAGAAAGGATATCCTTTCTTTTGGCTCGCCTTTTTTAGTATGCAATATATGTGAAAATATGATATGATAATACTACAATATACAGGAGGTAGAGACAGCTTATGTTATCGTTATCAGAACGGCAGGAAACGATTTTGCGTATTGTAAAAGAAAGCAGTCCTATTACAGGCCAGCGAATCGCCAATCAGCTTCATGTTACGCGTGCGGCCCTGCGCTCTGATCTAGCGGTGCTTACGATGCTGAAGCTTATTGACGCGCGGCCTAAACTGGGATATTTTTTTATTGGCGATAAGGAAATGGACCTGCTGTCGCAGAAAATCATGGATATCGGCATTGATACCTGCTTGTCTCAGCCCGTTGTTGTCGGTGAGCATACAAGCGTGTACGATGTCATTATTGCCATGTTTACAGAAGATGTAGGTACTGTGTTTGTCGGTACTGACAATATTCTGGCCGGTGTCGTATCGCGCAAGGACCTGCTGAAGACGGCTATGGGCAACAATGACTTGCGGGCTCTGCCGGTCCGGATGGTCATGACGCCGGTCAGCAAGCTGATTTATGCCCAGGTTCATGAAAAGGCACTGGTAGCGGCGCAGCGAATGATCGAATACGAAGTGGACTGCCTGCCTGTGGTGCGCGTTCTGGATACAGACGATGCAGAACGGAAAGATCTGCAGATTGTTGGCAGAATTTCCAAAACCAATATTACCCGCCTGTTTGTAGAGTGCGGGTCCGGGAGGAGAGTATAAGGTGACTAAGCCGATTATTTATGCTTGTTCCGATTCTTTGGGCGATACGGCCGAACGTGTGGCCCGGGCGGCAGCAAGTCAGTATGATAAACAGGAATTTAATATTGTCCGTATCCCCTATATTCGTACGGAACAGCAGATTGAAGAACTGGTAGCAAAGGCCGAAGAAAATCAGGCCATGATTTGTTATACCATTATTTCGCCGGCTTTGCGGCGCCGTCTCCGGGAGCTGACGGATCTGGCCCAGGTAAAGGCCGTCGATATTATTGGCCCCATGCTGGCCGGCGTAGGAACGCTGACCGATACGGAACCGACGACGAAGCCCGGCATGATTCACCAGCTGGACGAATCGTACTTCAAGCGCGTCGAAGCTATTGAATTTGCCGTTAAGTTTGATGACGGGAAAAACCCCATGGGCTTTCTCAAAGCTGACGTAGTCATTGTCGGCGTTTCCCGTACATCCAAGACGCCCCTGTCCATGTATCTGGCTCATAAGCGCGTCAAGGCAGCGAATTTGCCCTTAGTTCCGGAAGTGGCTCTGCCGCCGGAATTATTCCAGGTACCGGCACGCAAAATTGTAGGTCTCGTCATTGATCCGTTTAAACTGAATTTTATTCGGTCTGAACGGCTGCGAAGCATGGGTCTGGATTCTAATGCCAGCTATGCCAATATTGAACGAATAAACGAAGAACTTACGTACGCCCGCAGTGTCATGCGGCGGCTTCATTGCCCGATTATCGACGTGTCGACGAAGGCGATTGAAGAAACAGCTAATCTTGTCATGGAAATCGTTAAGCGCAATAAAGAATTGTATCACGAATAAATGGCATGAAAAAGACGCCATTTTGGCGTCTTTTTTACTATTTACAGGTTATTGTAGTACATAGGAGAAGCGTATGGAAGAGACGACATATGATGTAAGCCTGTTTCTGTGCCAGGCCCTGCAGGATCCGGCTTTTCGCAGTGCTGTCGGCATGGATGCTGTTGAAATGGCCGCATTTATCCGGGATAATCAAATTTGTCAGATGGCGAGAAAGTTAGAATCCTGCAGAGATGCAAAAGGGCGCTTTGATTCCCGTCTCGTTCTGGACATTGCCCGAACCTGCATGCCCTGCCTCAAGACATCTCCGGAAGGCGGCTGGCTGGCACACTGTTACTGCTTCGTGCTGAATCGCATCTTTCCGCGTACAGCGGCGCAGTGGGAAGGCTGGGACGGACAGACTGTGACGCACCAGTTTGATGGAGAATTCCGGCTGGGAAGAATGATGCTGCTGCAGCTGCTGCGCGGGCTGTATGAATATGAACGGGCAGCCCTGCCTTTTGATCCGACGAAAGACTTTGATTTTCTCTGCGACAGTGAGATTACCGCCCAGGGATATACGAGAGAATATCTGCACATGAAGCGGCTCATTCACGATCACTATGTCTACGAATTTATGCGCATTGGCATTGATATTTCTCCGTTCAATACGCTGGGACACGTTGCCGGCGTCCATTACGTGGCCCTGTATGCGGCACGCCAGCTGGCACAGGTCGGCGTACCTGTTGACCTGGCGCTTATTTCCGGCGCAGCGGCCTGTCATGACCTGGGAAAATATGGCTGCAAAAAAAATGAAGAAAAACGGGTCCCCTATTTGCACTACTATTATACCGGCATGAGCTGCCGCCGTGTAGGCCTGTCCGGCATTGCCCATATTGCTGCCAACCATTCCGTATGGGATCTGGAACTTGAAAATCTGTCTGTTGAATCGCTGCTTCTGATTTATGCCGATTTTCGCGTAAAAAGCAGCCGCAATCAGCAGGGAGAGGAAGTCGTTCATTTTTATTCTCTCGCCGAAGCTTTTGACGTTATTTTAGGCAAACTGGATAATGTAGACGACGCCAAGCGGCAGCGATATCAGAAAGTATATGCCAAGCTGGCTGATTTTGAATCGTTTATGCACGAGCGAGGGGTTGTTACGGAACTGCCGCCGCTGTTTGGTCCCAGTCCGCTTCGGCCAGGCAGTCCGGCCCAGCGGGAAATGGTACTGCTGGAAGGGGAAGAAGTGATTGATCAGCTGAAGTATGCCGCTATTGATCACAACATACGGCTCATGAGCATTTTCCGCGATGAAAGTGATTTTGGCAATCTGATCGAAGCTGCCCGGAGTGAGCAGAACTGGAAGAATGTCCGTACGTACATCGGCATTTTTGAAGAATATTCGACATACATGACGGAACATCAGAAAATGATGATCCTGAAATTCCTGTATGAACTCCTGTCCCACAAAGAAGGGGATATTCGCCTGCAGTCGGCGGCGCTCATGGGGCGGATTACGGCTAACTTCAATGATAAATATACGAAAGAACTGCCTCAGGGCGTATCGCTGCCTCATAAGGATATTACCAATTTTTCCCTCTTTGACCAATATGTAGACATGATTATCTATCCGGAACTGCGCTTTACAGAACAGCATAAGCTGTGGATTGGCTATTGTCTGAGCAGTTTCGTCAGCGCCGTACTCCGCAGCTGCCCTGCTGAAGATAAGAGCCGGTATATGATGGTCATGAGCAAGTATTATGAACGGCGTGATTATCCGGAAGAACGGTATATTATCCTCCTCAAGGCACTGGATGATATGAACAAAGATGGAATAACGCCGGAATTTCTGCACCGTGTCCGGCCCTTTATTGAAAAAGCGCTGCAGTCATCACAGTATAATCTGTGTGTAGCCGCCCTGAATACGGCCCGCCATATTTTCCCGGAATATACGAATGCCCAGTACTATCAGGATTTGCTGGCAGTCATGAATCTGCCTGCTGATCGGCAGGCCTTTTCCGAACAGGAAGGGAGTCTGTTCCTGGTCGACTTAAAAATGGGAACCCACTGGAGCGTTAAAGTCGCCAATATCGAACTGATGATGCGGTATATGGATGATCAGTGTGATAAAGGCGATGTCATGCATTTGGGCATGCATTTAACCAATCTCCTCAAAGTAAGTGAAACTGTGTTTGTCCGCCGCGCTGCCGGTGAGGGGCTGCTGGCAATTGCCGATTCCATGACCTATTCCCAGAGAAATGAGCTGGCTGTCGAACTGTTTAATGGTCTGGAAATTGGGGATCCGCAGATTTCCAAGTATGTGCCGGAATTTCTGGGCCGCATGATTTTAAAGCTGCCGCCCCAGGAATTTGATGAAATTATTATTACCATCGCTTCGCAGATCTTGACCGTCAATATTCCTCTGGCGTCGGCGATGGTCCATACAGTCGGCGTCATTCTGGAAAACTTTGCCGAATTTGCCAAAGCTTTCGATGAAGACGAGGCAGTAAATCAGGCCCGCCAGCGCCGCCTGCTGTACATTATGATCAAGGCCTATGCCCATTACGATGCCGAACTGAGCCGCGATGCCTTCCGGGATATTGGCAAATTCCTGTTTCACAGTGATGCCATGTCTATGGCGCAGAAAGAATTTCTCTTTCTTCATTGCTATAAAAAGCTCCTCGTCCTCCTGGATGAAAGCAAGGAAGGCACTCTTGATTTTTACAGCAACGCCGCCGTTCTCAATCATATTTACCGGTATATTGGCCAGCATCAGTTTGACTGCGGCGCCTTTCGGTTTCCGCCGGTCCGCAAAGCCTGTTTTTATCCGGGTACCTTTGATCCTTTCAGTCTGGGGCATAAAGCCGTGGCCTGCAAGATTCGCGATTTAGGCTTCGATGTGTATCTGGCTCTCGACGAATTTTCCTGGTCCAAGCATACGCAGCCGCGGCTCATGCGGCGAAAGATCATGAATATGTCCGTTGCCGATGAAGAAGATATGTATCCCTTCCCCGACGATATTCCCGTTAATATTGCCAATCCCTTCGACATCCGTCATTTGAAGGAAATCTTTTCCGGCAAGGATTTGTACATTGCTGTAGGGACCGATGTTATCGAGAATGCATCAGCCTATAAAGTGGCGCCGCAAAAAGATTCGATTCATACAGTCAATCACATTGCCTTTGAGCGGGAAACGCGGGAGAATGAAGGCCGCGACCATGACGACAGCAGCAGCGGCATTTCGGCCAAGGTCATTCATCTGAAGCTGGATAAATTTTATGAAGACATTAGCTCCACGAGAATTCGGGAAAACATTGACCTCAATCGCGATATATCCAATCTGATCGATGCAGTGGCGCAGAATTTTATTTACGATAATAATATGTATCTTCGCGAACCGGCATATAAGCATGTGCTGGAAGCGCGGGAAATCGGCATCGGAGCGTTTAAGCCGCGGGGAGCGGAAAGCCTCTGGCCCGTCTGCAATACGCTCTGGGATAAAGGATACAATACAGACGTGCTGGACCGGTATATTGAAAAAGACCGGGTGTGGACATTATATATTGATGACGCAGGTCATTCCAAGGCCATGATTGCCTATGCCGCAGTACACCGTATTGGCACGCGGGATTTACTCCGTGAATTTAAGGATTCCACGGTAACGGCCCATATTCGCAATGCTGCCGGCGGCAGCATTGCCTGCATCGGTTTTTTATACGCCGATGATTCCCTGGGCATTGCCAACGTCAGCCAGATCATTATTACAGAAGTGCTGACAGAGCTCATTGCCCGTGATTTTGCCTATGCCGTATACCATCCTGTAGACGAAGCCGGATATGATCCGGAAATTATGCAGGCCCTGGAACGGCAGGGATTCGTCAATATTGCACCGGCAGGCAGCAAGCATCCCATGTATGTCGTCGACATGAAATCGCCTATCGTCATTTTCCGCGATGTAGAAACGACTATTAAGAATCCCTTTAATAAGGATCCCCGTGTACAGCAGGCCATTTATCATGCCCATAACAACTTGCTGGCAGTTCTCAATCGCATCTATCCGGGAAAACTGCTCCTGTCCTTTAATATGAGCGCCGTTCACAATAAGATTATCCACAAGGTTGCAGAAATAAACGGCGTATCTACAGTAGATGACAAGAAAAAACGGCGTGGTCCGTACATGTCCGTTCCCTTCGGCAAGGCTCTGAGCGATGTCCTGGTTCCCAATACGGTGACAAAAAACCTTTATATTGGCAAGTATTTTGATCGCTGCGTCAAGAGTTTTACCATTGCCGAATCCCATCATTTCTCACCAGTTGCCAATCAGGTCAAGACCATTAAATCCTTTAATCGTCCGGTTATTCTCATCGATGATCTGCTTCATAAAGGCCATCGCATGCGCATGCTCACGCCGTATCTGCAGCAGAATGATATTGAAGTAAAGAAAGTTCTCGTCGCCGTCATGACCGGACAGGCCATGGACATGATGGCAGAAAAGAACATCCAGACCGAGTGCGCGTATTTCCTGCCTACCCTGGAAGTGTGGCTGAACGAGCGGGACTGTTATCCTTTTATCGGCGGTGACAGCATTGATAATGCTCATGATTACAGCGGCTATGACAGCAATCCGGCAATCAACCTGGTCCTGCCTTATGTCAGTCCGGGCTTTATCGGTCATGGTGATGAGCAGGCACACTACCTGTATTCCATGACGTGTCTGCAGAATGCGGCGCATATTATGCATGTCCTGCAGGATGTATATCAGGAGACCTATGAAAAGCGGCTGACCTTAAAACGACTGGGCGAAGTCATCAGCTATCCCCGCATACCTGACATTGATATTGGCGTCAAGTTTGATGAAAACCTGGACCCGACGCGGTTTATTGAAAACGATATTGAACGGCTCGTGCGCATGCGTTGGGGCGAACGTGCCTTTGAAGGGCTGGAAAGGACGGAGTTGCCATAATGACAGCGTATTCTATTCATGATTTATGTAGTGAAATCAATGTAACGGAACCGGCAGCCTTATCGTATGTTCCTTTTGGCCGGCGCAGGCAGCGCGTTCATATTCTGGCCCTGGGCGATGTAGGGACAACGATGCTGCTGGGACTGCGCCTTCTTGGGGGCGACGTCATTTCTGAGCTGGGTATTTGTGATATAAATAAGGCTAATGTCAGGCGGCTGGAAATGGAAATGAATCAGATCTGCTATCCTTTTGCCGGTCAGCCAGGCCAGACATCGCCCTTCCTGCCGCCTGTCCGCATTGTAGAGGAAGAACAGCTCTTTCAATGTGATGTATTCATTTTCTGTGCCAGCAAAGGCGTGCCGCCTGTAGGTGCTGACGGCGATGTGCGGATGGCTCAGTTTGAAGCCAACCGTACGCTGGCAGCTTACTTTGCCAGGCTGGCAGGACGTGCTGGATTCAGCGGGCAAGTATGTATCGTATCCGATCCGGTTGATCCGCTGTGCAGCGTATTTCTGCAGGAGTCAGGCCTTCAGCCGTCGCAGATACAGGGCTATGGTCTGGGCGTCATGAACGCCAGAGCCTGTTATTATGCCTCTCTGTATCCGGAAACTTATGGCTGTTATGTGTCGGAAGGACGGGTCTTCGGCCCTCACGGCGAAGATCTGATCGTAGCTGACAGTATCGTGAATTATGGCGATCAACCGTCCCGGGCGCTGACCAAACTCGTCGTCGAAGCCAATCGGGCTGTCCGGAATCTGGGATATAAGCCCTATATTGCCCCGGCCCTGTCATCGGCGGCCCTGTCCATTCTGCTTACGTTGCGCGGTCAGTGGCATTATAGCTCCGTATATTTCGGCGACGGCCATAAGGGCGCATTTTTTGGCTTGAAAAATACAATGACTCATTCCGGAATCGTCTACGAAGATCTGTCTGTATGTTCTGCTTTGTATGAACGGATGCGGCAGGCTTATCTTGCTTTGTGCCAGCTGGCGCAGTGAAAGGGGATGGGGCCATGCTGGTAGTTGTCAAAATAGGCTGGAAGGAAGCCGATACAGCCCGCCTCTCAGCAGTGCTGAAAAAAGCACTGGCTGGGAAGGTATATGAAACGATCTGTACAGCGGCCCAGTTTGCTGATTTTTGCCGCCTTTCTCAACAGGACAAGGAAGGCACAGCCGTTGTGTTCGCCCTGGCCTTGTCAAGGCGGGGAATAACGCGGTCCTATCTGGACATGACTGCCTGCCTTCTGGAATATCCTGACGGGCTGACCGGCTGTGCAGGGGCGGTCATTACCGATGGTCCAGGAGAATTATTTACAAAAAAAATAAGCCGTGAACTGATCTTTCTGGCAAATCAGTCAGGCTGTGCTTTTCCGGGAAAACCCCTTGTCGAAGCGACAGGTTCTCTGTATAATTTTAACACCCAGGCAGCAGTGCAGCGCATTACCCCGTATGAAGCGTATGAAGCCTCTGCGGTCCGGCTCATACAGAAAGTGCAGCACCTTACTGCTTCATTCGGCTCCAAACGGCCTCTTCACCTGCAGGTCCTCCTCCTTCATGCCAGCAGCCGCCAGACCTCGAATACGCTGCTCCTGTGGGAAATGATACGTTCCCGACTGAACGGGAAGGCGGCGATTGAGGAAATATCTCTGCGAAATGGAGAAGTCGTAGATTGCCGGGGCTGCAGTTATGAAGCCTGTCTCCATTTCGGCGAAAAAGGCGAGTGCTTTTATGGCGGCGTCATGGTCGATCAGGTCTATCCGGCCATACAGGCCAGTAATGTCATTGTCCTGGCCTGCCCCAATTATAATGATGCTGTCAGTGCCAATATGACTGCCTTTTTCAATCGCCTTACGGCACTGTTTCGCAAAGACGGCCACACCTTTTCGCACAAGCGCGTCTATGCCCTGGTTGTATCCGGGTACAGCGGCGGCGATATTGTGGCCGAGCAGGTTCTCGACGCCATGAACTGCAATAAAAATTTTATTCTCCCTGAAAAGTTCGCCCTCATTGAGACGGCCAACGCTCCTAACAGCATTCTGCGCTGCAGCGGTATAGCTGACAGGGCGGCGGCCATGGCTGACCGCATCCTTGCCGGATGGTAACAGGGCAATAAAAAAAGATGATTCCAGGAAAGAATCATCTTTTTTTATATAGGATTAAACATCACGCTGGACTTTGCCGGAACGAAGGCAGCGAGTGCAAACGTTAACACGTTTTACTTCGCCATCGACGATAGCACGTACTCTCTGGATATTCGGCTTCCAGGTTCTTTTCGTTTTCAAGTGGGAATGGCTGACGTTCATGCCGCTCATGGTTCCCTTGCCGCAAATTTCGCAATAGTTTGCCATTGGTTACACCTCCTTGGCCAATTACAGTACAACATACAAATCTTATCATAAAAGACGGGGTAAATCAAGTTTTATTTATAAAAAGCCTACAAAATATGATACAATAAATAGAAGAAAAAGACAAGGAGTTTTTGTGATGAGTCCTACACTTCGTCAAATTAAGGGAATTGGGGCAAAAAAAGAGAGTCTGTTTGCCCGCCTGGGGATTCATACCGCAGCAGAACTGCTGCAATATTTTCCCCGGGAGTATGAAGACCGAAGCCATGTTCAGCCTATTGGCAGCGTAGTTCTTTCGGCAGCGGCGCCTGTTCTCGTTTGTGGTACCGTTCAGCATATACAGGAACTGCGTCCCCGGCGGGGCATGACGATTTTGAAAGTCGCCATCAGCGACGGCAGTGGTGCTGTGGAGCTGACCTGGTTTAACCAGCCTTTTAAGAAGAAGCAGTTTTATACCGGCATGACGGTTACAGCCTTTGGCAAGATGGAGTGGGCCTATGGACGGCGGCAGATGAACAGTCCCGATACGGAAGCCGGTGAAGCAGAAGGAAGCGGACTGGTTCCCGTGTATGGACTGACAGAAGGGCTGCGCCAGGCTGATGTGCGAAAAGCCGTGCAGGCATCTTTGGCTGAAGCTGCCTGCCATCCGGATATACTGCCTGGCTGGGAAGGAGCACGGCAGGCCTGTCACTCTCTCCTTCCCAGCTGGCAGGCCTATGAACACATGCATTTTCCGGAATCGCGGGAACAGCAGCAGCAGGCGCGGCGGCAGCTGGCTTTTGAAGAATTATTCGATATGCAGCTGGGATTGCTGCTGCAGCGGCGGCGGGAAAAACGGCAGTTAGGTGTGAAATGCGGCCCTAATGGGGCCCTGTTGCGGCAGTTTATTCATCACCTGCCCTTTTCCCTGACAAAAGGACAGACTCAGGCCTTTCTGGATATACAGGCCGACATGGAAAGTGAACGGCCCATGCGCCGCCTCGTGCAGGGTGATGTAGGCTCCGGGAAAACAGCCGTTGCAGCCATGGCCCTGGCTAAAATCGTAGAAAATGGCTATCAGGGAGCGTTAATGGCGCCGACGGAAATTCTGGCAGTACAGCATTATGAAGAATGTAAGCGCCTCTTTTCCGGACTGCCTGTGACCCTTGCCGTACTGACCGGCAGGACCAGCGCCAAAGAACGGGCAGTGATGCTGTCAGAACTGCAGAACGGAAACATCCAGATCCTTATTGGCACGCATGCCCTCATTCAGGATGACGTCGTCTTTCAGGAGCTGGGACTGGTAGTAACAGATGAACAGCATCGGTTTGGCGTGCGCCAGCGGGCAGCACTGCAGCATAAAGGAAAGTCGCCACACGTCCTGTTTATGACGGCTACGCCTATTCCGCGGACCCTGGCCTTGTCCGTATACGGTGAGCTCGATGTATCCTCTATTCACGACATGCCGCCAGGACGAAAGCCGGTGAAGACCTATGTGGCCAATGAATCGATGCGGAGCCGTATTTACGCATTTATGGAAAAACTCATGGCCCAGGGCAGACAATGCTACGTCGTCTGTCCGCTGGTTGAGGAGTCAGAGACCATGGATTTACAGGCTGCTACTTCGTTATACGAAACGCTGCAGCACTCCGTATTTGCCAGCCGGTCTTGCGGCCTCGTTCACGGCCGGATGGCAGGCAGAGAAAAAGAGGCCGTTATGACGGCGTTCCAGCAGGGGAACATACAGCTGCTAGTTGCAACGAGTGTTATTGAAGTAGGTGTTAACGTACCCAATGCTGCGGTCATGCTGATTGACGGAGCCGAACGGTTTGGTCTGGCTCAGCTTCACCAGCTGCGGGGCCGTGTCGGCCGCGGTACAGAGCAGGCATACTGCATTTTACTGGCTAAAGGCGGCACGGAAGAGACTATGCGCCGGCTGAAATGGATGGAAACTATTTCAGATGGATTTGTCCTGGCAGAAAAGGACTTGCTTCTCCGCGGTGCAGGCCGCCTGTTTGGCTATGCTCAGCATGGCCTGCCGGACCTGAAGGCGGCCGATATTATTCATGATATCGATCTTCTTACAGCTGCGCGGGATCGGGCTGCGGCATACTGGCAGCAGCATCCTGATGAAGAAGCGGTTGTAGCCGTTTTGAAACGCCGCTTTGGCGAACAGTTCAGCCGGCTCCTGAATAACTGATCCCCAGTATGGATGATGATACCCCTGGCAGTACAGATATATTTGCGGAAAGGAGGAGATGTACATGAGCAGGCTTACGGAAGAGGAACGGCGTCGTCTCGCCATGGGTCATACGGAAGGAATGGTGCTGAACAATCGAATGATTGATGATGTTGATTTAACGGGAGCCGTACTCAGGCAGCTGGACTTTTCCTGGAGCGATTTCATTACACTGACGATGGACGGCGCCGATTTGCGCGGCACTGTCCTGACTGATACGCGCTTCGATCACTGCTCGCTGCGCGGAGCAGATCTGCGGAATGCCGATTTACAGGCTGCCAATCTGCGATACTGCGATCTGACCGGCGTCAGGCTGGAAGGGGCCAATCTCTATCATGCCAATCTGGAGTATGCCGTGCTTGACCAGGTCACCAGTGATGAAACAACGCAGTTTTTTGCGCTTCAATGTCCGGCACAGGGAGCCTTTTTGGGGTATAAGAAATGCTGTGATGACCGGCTGGTTCACCTTCTTATTCCGGCGGCGGCGCGGCGTACGTCTGCGACGGCCCGTTCGTGCCGATGCGATATGGCCAAGGTGCTGTACATTGAAAATTTTGACGGAACGATGCGGTATGATGAAGCCTGGTCTTTAGTAGATCCGAAATTTGTCTATCGGCCAGGTCAGTGGGTAAGGGCACTGAATTTTAATGAAGACCGCTGGATGGATTCGACGGGAGGAATTCATTTCTGGCTGACCCTGGAAGAAGCGAAAGCCTACTGACAGAAGACAAACGGCCCGTTTCCGGCCCGTATCGCCGGGGATAAAGAAAATATAAGGAAAGTCTTGATGAAAATATGTACAGATTGCATTATATCCGCTATAATAAGGAATAAGCTGTTTAGGGGGCTCTTCCCTATTCTTGTATTTTTCAAAACAGAGGTGCAAATATGAGATCTGATAAATTTGGTATGAGAGGTTTAACATTTGACGACGTATTGCTGGTACCGGCCAAGTCCGACGTGCTGCCAGCACAAGTAGATGTATCAACCAATCTGACGAAAGATATCAAACTGAATATCCCTATTATGAGCTCCGGTATGGATACGGTTACAGAAGCTCCTATGGCTATCGCTATTGCCCGGGAAGGCGGTATCGGCGTTATTCATAAGAACATGTCCATTGCTGCACAGGCTCGGGAAGTCGATAAGGTAAAGCGCTCTGAACATGGCATTATTATTGATCCGATTTTTCTGCATCCTGACAACTTACTGGCCGATGCGAATGAATTGATGGGGAAATATCGTATTTCCGGCGTACCTATTGTCGTAGACGGCAAATTAGTAGGGATTATTACGAACCGTGACATGCGTTTTGAAGAAGATATGAGCCGTCGTATTGGCGACATTATGACCAAAGAAAATCTGGTTACTGCACCGGTTGGCACGTCTTTGGCTGATGCTAAAAATCTGCTTCGCAAACACCGCATTGAAAAACTGCCCCTCGTTGATAAAGATGGCAACCTGAAAGGCCTTATTACGATTAAAGATATTGAAAAAGCCCATAAATATCCGAACTCGGCAAAAGATTCCAACGGCCGTCTTCTCGTTGCTGCAGCCGTCGGCGTTACTCATAATATGACAGACCGTCTGGATGCACTGGTTGCTGCCAAAGTTGATGTCGTCGTTATCGATACGGCTCACGGCCATTCCATGGGCGTTCTGAATACGCTGAAAGAAATCAAAAAAGCCTATCCTCATCTTCCGGTCATTGCCGGCAACGTAGCTACAGGCGAAGCAACGGAAGCACTGATCGAATGCGGCGTAGACGCAGTTAAAGTTGGTATTGGGCCTGGTTCTATCTGCACGACCCGTATTATTGCCGGCATTGGCGTGCCGCAGATTACAGCTGTATATGAATGTGCAAAAGTGGCACAGCGCTATGGCATTCCTATTATTGCTGACGGCGGCATTAAATACTCCGGTGATATGGCCAAGGCCATTGCTGCCGGCGGCAATGTCGTCATGATGGGTAATTTACTGGCCGGCACAGAAGAAAGCCCGGGCGAAACGATTATTTATCAGGGCCGCAGCTATAAGGAATACCGCGGCATGGGTTCGCTGGCTGCTATGGAAGAAGGCAGTAAGGACCGGTATTTCCAGGAAGATGCAAAGAAACTCGTTCCTGAAGGCATTGAAGGCCGGGTTCCGTATAAAGGCCTGGTAGCAGATACGCTGTTCCAGATGATTGGCGGCCTTCGCGCTTCCATGGGCTACTGCGGCTGCCACAATATCAAGGAAATGATTGAAAATACGCGCTTTATTCAGATTACAAGTGCCGGCCTGCGGGAAAGCCATCCCCATGATATCAGCATTACGAAAGAAGCGCCTAACTACAGCGTGAACTAATATACAAGGCGGGGATATTCATTGATGAGTACGATTGATGTCTTATCTGTCCCCATTTGCAATGTTACCAGAGCGGAAGCGTGCGACTTCGTCTATAAATGTGTTGATGAAGGCCGGGCCGTATCCATTGCCACGGCCAATGCCGAAATGGTGATGCTGGCCCAGAAAGATCGGGAACTGCACCAGTATCTGCTTCAGGCAGATCTGGTCGTTCCCGATGGAGCCGGTGTGCTCTGGGCTGCAGAACAGCAGGGCCGCCGGTTTAAAGAGCGGGTAACGGGTGTTGATTTGGCGTGCAGTCTGCTTCAGGAAGCGGCAGCACGCCAAACCGCTGTATACTTGTTTGGCGGTGCTGAAGGCGTGGCAGCTAAGGCTGCAGAAAACCTGCAGCAGCAAATGGGAACGTTAAATATTGTAGGAACCCATTCGGGATTTTTTTCAGCCGAAGAAGAACCGCAGATTATTGAGCAGATTCGTTCTGGCGGCACCCAGATTTTGCTGGTCGCGTTGGGCGTACCGAAGCAGGAAAAGTGGATTCGCGATCATTTGTATGAACTGGGCCCCTGCGCCTGCATGGGCGTAGGCGGCACCCTCGATGTACTGTCAGGAAATGTATGCCGCGCTCCCAAGTGGATGCAGGAACACCGGCTGGAATGGCTGTATCGGTTGCTCAAAGAACCGACGCGGCTGAAACGAATGATGGCCCTTCCCAAGTTTGTAGCTGCTGTCAAGTGGGGAAACAGACAGAATGATTTGAGGTGATGTCTTGAATAAGCCATTCATAATTGAAGACGGATACCCTTTCATTGCCGTTCCGGCTATACTGGCTGCAGTGGCGGCATATTTTGTCGGACCTTATGCAGCAGTTCCGCCGGCATTGCTGGCATTGTATTTTGCCTATTTCTTCCGCAATCCCCGGCGAACGATTACGGCAGGCGACGACTGCCTCGTGTCACCGGCAGACGGCAAAGTAATGGGGATTGAAGACGTATACGAAGATTTGTATTTGAATAAAAAGTGTAAAAAGATTATTATCTTTTTATCCGTTTTTGACGTTCATGTCAATCGGGCGCCTATGGCAGGGACCATTAATTTTCAGCAATATACGTGCGGCCGGTTCCGTCCGGCTTATAAAGACGGCGTAGGGTATGAAAATGAACGGTATTCTATTGGGATTGAAGGTGCGCAGACTCAGATTCTGGTGACAGTGATTGCCGGTGTCCTGGCGCGGCGCATTGTTTCATGGGTTTCCCTGGGCGATACGCTGCAGCACGGGCAGCTCTACGGAATGATCAAGTTTGGTTCCTGTGCAGAAGTCTACGTCGGGGACGATGTGGAAATTACAGTCCGCAAGGGAGATCGCGTGCGGGGCGGCGAAACTATCATTGGGAGGCTTGTGAAATGAAAAATGTAATACCTTGTCTGTTTACGGCAGGAAATCTGGGGTTTGGCGTACTGAGCATGATTATGACACTGCACGGTATGTACACATGGGCAGGTATCTGTATCTTGCTGGCCATGGCCTGCGATGCCTGTGACGGCCGGGCTGCCCGGGCTCTCGGTGTGGCCGGAGAATTCGGCAAAGAACTGGATTCCCTTTCAGACGTCGTATCGTTTGGGGCAGCCTCTGCCTTTCTGATTTATGCCTATGCGCTGCAGGATCTGGGCTGGATCGGTGTTGTGCCGGCTATTATTTATGCTGCTCTCGGCGGCATTCGCCTGGCCCGGTTTAACCTGAACACTACTGTCGTTCACGGGTATTTTCAGGGCATGCCTATTCCAAATGGCGGCTGCATTATTGCTACCTACGTTATTTCCGGCGCACAGCTTCCCGCCTGGCTTCTGGCTATTTTCGTCATTGCCCTGGGCTATCATCTGGTCAGCAATGTGCACAATCCGGATTTTAAAGGGGCAAGCCCAGATGTCCTTCATAAATCGGCACTGGTTATTTCCCTCGTTTTCGGGGCATTGGTTTTATATTTTGTTGACTGGCATTTGATTATTACCATGCCATTCCTGCTGTATATCGTCTTTGGCCTAGTTAATACGGCAATGAATGCAGCTGCTCACTAATCTTTAGGGAGAGTCGCATATGGAACATTTATTGGATATCATCATGATACCCATGCAGGTCATTATTGTATTTTATACACTGTATTATTT